>JAITEX010000020.1 GCA_031281765.1 Eubacteriales Family XIII. Incertae Sedis bacterium
GGCCGTCTCTTTTGACCTCGGCGATAAGCGCTTTTGAATCGAGCGTATTCAGCGCGACAATATCGATTTCGTTCGTTCCTTTCGTGTCCCAGCTTCTGCCGATTTGCGTGAACCGCCCCTCTTCCGACAACTTTTTCCTGAAGTAATCCTCAAGTGAGGCGCCGCTATAGGTGTTATATTTATTCAAAGTCAGTTCTTTCAGAATGTCTAAGCGACCGGTTTCTATCAGCGATTGCTCCGCGTATACGAAACCGAACCAGAACCGGAGATACTGATCCTCTATGACCCATCTCGCGTTCCGCGAGCCGGGCTTGGCGAAAATCGGCCGCAAACGCGAAACGATATTATATTTACCCTCAAGATTTTGTAAGTAAACACCCGTATTTTTGCCAAGCACCGAATCTATCTCCCTCTGTGAATTTTTTTTCTGGGCTATTAATTGCAGCGCCGAAAAATAGGTACTGTAATCAGTCCCGAACTCGGACACTAATATCTCCTTGCCGTCAGTGAGGAACGGCGACCCCTCGTTGAACAGATAGTCAAATATTTTCTTTTTGTTCGTGGCGCCGGCATCCATAAGCAACGCAATATATTTCGGAATGCAGCCGGTCACCATATACAGGCAAAGCAGATCGTCCGGCGTATATTTCGGATTGTGGTCCCGAAGAATTTCCTTGGTCGTCGCAACGGAAAACGGCCTTACGTGCAATTTCGAATCGGCGCGCCCAAACAGCGGCTCCTTATTGTCCTCAAATTGTTTGACCATCAGCGAATAGACCGACCCGGACACGATAAAATTCATGCGCGCACTGCTTTTGTGCCGGTCCCAGACATCTTGAATGTCGCTGAATATCGCCCTGTTCACCCTCTCGAAGTCCTGGAATTCGTCTATTATCAGCGTAAACGGATGCTTCTCCGAATATCTCAGAAGCGCCGTAAACAAGTCTTTGAAATGTGTAATATCTCCAAAGATTTCGATGTCGAGCGTTTCCGCAGCTTCCCGTTGAAACTCCTCGCATAATAAGGCCTCCGTCTTTCTGGACACAAAGAAATAGAGTGTTCGTTCGTCCTTCATGGCTTCCATAAGCAGCGACGTCTTTCCGACGCGCCTGCGCCCGACGACAAACGTGAATGCAGACTGCTTTTTTGCCCTGCCCGCATTTTGTTGCAATAGCGCGATTTCCTCTTCCCTGTTGTAGAATTTCATATTGGTTCCCTCCGCACGCTGCAATTAATTTAATGTCCATTAATTTAATTGCCATTAACTTAATATATATTAACTTAATTGATTCGGAATTGCAAGAGATAGTTATGTAATGATATACTCCCGCGAAATGCGGATGTTCGGGATCCAGAGGATTTCGGAGCCGGCGGCGAGCAACATAATGGCGTCGCGGTCGGCGCGCGGCACTTTCTTGTCCGTGAAGATGTCCTGCAGCTTCTTCGTGCCGTCCATGCCCTTCGGTCGCATGAAGTCGCCGTCCCTGCGAGTCCGCCATTCTGGGGTAAGTCCCGCGGCATTAAGGGCCGCGGCATCGAACAGCGCGGTAGCATCGCCCGCGCGGGCCTCGAGCACGCGCCGCCCGCTATCATCGGTATATTCGCGAACACAGGGGGACGGTTCTTTTGTGCAATTTTGTATACAATTCTGCACAGGGGGACGGTCCTTTTGTGCACATACGGCATTCCCATAGGAAATTTCGAGCCGGTACCCGCCCGGAAAGTCCAAGGACTTGCCGGTCTCGCCCTTTTCAATCAACGCGTCGGCGGCCGCGAGATGCACGGCTTCGATGTCCTGCACGAGCCCTATTTCGGCAAAGAGCGCGGTGATAAGGCGCCGCCGCACCGCGGGGTGTATGCCGCGCAGTATTTCCAAGGGAAACGAGACACCCGGCGCAGCGCTTTCCGTTTTGTACCCGCCTGTCTCCCCTCCCCCGAAATCGGCGAACTCATCGATGGCTTCCTCTACGACGGCCGCGAAATAGCCCTTGTCCTCGGCGGCGTTTGCGGCAAGGCGCAGCAGGGCATCCGGTATGTTCGGGCCAAATGTTTCCGTCAGGAAGGGCAGCAGCTTCAAACGTACGCTGTTCCGGAAATACTTCGGCTCGTCATTCGTATGGTCGCGGCACGGGCGGAGGTCATGCCCGGCGCAATACGCCTCTATCTCCGTGCGGTCCGCATCCAAGAGCGGGCGGATGATCTCATAGCCGTATTCATCCCGGCGCCGGTACGGCATACCGGCAAGCCCGTCCGTACCCGTGCCGCGAATCAGCCGCATCAGCACGGTCTCCGCCTGGTCGTTTCTATTATGCGCGACGGCAATGCGCACAGTGGAACCGTCCCCTTTTTGGTCCTGCGCGGTTTCCCATCTGCGGGCCTCCTCAGCGAAGGCCTCGTAGCGGACGGCGCGGCCGGCTTCCTCGGGCGTCTCGCCGCGTTCGGCAGCGAGGGCGGTCACATCCACGGCCTTTACGGTCAGCGGTATGCCGAGGCGCGCGCAGAGTTCCCGGACATACTGCTGGTCCTCGTCAGCCGCTCCGGGCCGGAAACCGTGGTTCACATGGACGGCTGAAAGCGTAAAACCCATTTCATCGCTTAATTCCGATAGAATATGAAAAAGGCAGACCGAATCGGGTCCGCCCGAAAGCCCGCAGACGATATGGTCGCCGTTTTCCACCAAATCATGGCGCTCTATCGTATCGCGCACAAGTTGTGGCACATCAATTGTGGTACGCTTGTTGTTTTCCATAATATTTTTTATGTAAACCAATTCTCATTATGACGCTTAATGAGTTACGTCCCGCCGCCGACGCCTCGCTCCTACCCCTCTATGCCGAAAAACCTGAGCGCGTTCCGGCAGGTCGCGTCCTCTATTTCCTGCTCGGAAACGCCGCGCACCTCTGCAATCTTCCGCGCCGTAAACACAATGAACGGCGATGAATTCGGCTTGCCGCGGAAGGGTTCCGGTGAAAGATAGGGCGCGTCCGTTTCGATAAGCATATGCGAAAGCGGAATGCGAGCCGCGACCTCGCGCGTCTTATCGTTCTTCTTATACGTGACGGGCCCGGCGATGGAAATCGTCGCGCCAAGCTCTATTGCCGCGAGCGCCTCGTCAGCCGTACCGGAGAAGCAGTGCAGCAGGACGCGCGCGTCCGGTATCCCCGTTTCGGGGTTCGGCGCAAAGGCCGCTTTCCGTCCGGCGTCAAACAGGCCTTCCTCTTTCAGGATGCGCAGCGTATCGCCCTCGCTGTCCCGGTCGTGGATGGTGACGGGCAGGTTGGCCTCCGCCGCAATGCGCAGCAGCTTTCTGAACATATCCTGCTGCACGTCTTTCGGGGACAGATTCCGGTAATAGTCGAGCCCTATTTCGCCGACGGCCACCACGCCGGGGCGCGGCAGCAGCTCGCGAATTTCCGCTATCGTCTTGTCGGTGGCGTTCGCTGCGTCATGCGGGTGCAGTCCCACGGCCGCGAAGCACCAGGGCAGCCGCTCCGCATGCGCGGCTGCGACGCGCGAGCTCGACAGGTCGAAACCCACATCGAGCACGTAATCCACCTCGGAGCTTTCTATAGCGCGGATAAGCTCCTCGCGTTCTTCCGCCGAATATCCATCGTAATTTATATGCGCGTGCGAATCAAAAATCATAGTCTACGTTACTTTCTCCCCGTGCGGCGCTTCCGTTGTCACAAACTCATAGCGGTCGCCGTTATCCGCAAAGAGCAGCATACCCTTCGATTCCTCGCCGCGCAGCATACGCGGTTTCAGGTTTGCGACCACAATCACCTTGCGCCCCACGCAGTCGCCGGGGGCATAGGAACCGGCAACGCCCGAAACGATCTGCCGCGTTTCATTGCCCATCCGGATTTGAAATACCAACAGTTTGTCCGCGTTCGGGTGACGCATACATTCGACGACCTCGCCGACGCGCAGGTCGAGTTTATCGAAATCGTCATATTCGATTTCCGGCTTATACTCCGCTTCGCCCTTTTTCGCAGCGGCCTCAGCCACTTCTTCCTCCGCGCAGACTTTCCCGAGGTCCGGCACTATCTCCGTCCCGTCGCTCTCCTCGTCCGTACCGCCCGGAACCAGGGCGTTCAGGGCTTCAAGCTCCGCGTCAATGTCGAGACGCGGGAAGAGGTTCACGCCCTTTGTCGCGTGGTATTCCGCTTCAAGGCCGAAGACCGAAGCGTCCTCCCATTTCAGCGTCACATCCGTTATGCCGAGCTGTTTCCGTATCTCTGCGGACGAATAGTGCATAAATGGCTGAATAAGTATCGAAACGATACGCAGCGTTTCCCCGAGATTGTAGAGGACTTCCTCAAGCCGCGCCGCCTGGGCTTCGTCTTTCGCGAGCGCCCACGGCATGGTCTCGTCGATATACTTGTTGCTGCGCCGTATCAGCGTCCATATCTCTTCGAGCGCGTGGTTGAAGGCGAACCCGTCCATATGCGCTTCGACCTTGCCAGCCACGCTGACCGCAAGCTCCTTCAGTTCATTATCGGGAGAAGTCGCGGCGGCGCATACCGATTGATCCGCGTCGCGGCCCTGACGCCGCACATGCCCGCAGACAAACTTTTCCGCCATGCCCGCCCAGCGCGAGAGCAGGTTTCCGAGGTCGTTCGCGAGGTCCCCGTTGATGCGCCCAAGCAGGGCCTCGTTCGTAAACAGACCGTCCTGGCCGAAGGTGTATTCGCGCAGCAGGAAGTATTTCAGCGCGTCCACCCCATAGCGCTCGATAAGCGTCACGGGATCCACCACATTGCCCTTCGACTTTGACATCTTGCCGCCCGAAAGCAGCAGCCACCCGTGGCCGAGGACTTTCTTCGGCAGCGGCACATTCATCGACATGAGCATTGCCGGCCAAATCAGCGTATGGAAGCGGACTATCTCCTTGCCGACAAGGTGTACGTCTGCCGGCCAGTATTTCCGGCATTTATCGTCCTCGCCCGGCGTACCGTCTACCGCCGGCCAGCCGAGCGCCGTGATATAGTTGGAAAGCGCGTCGAGCCATACGTAAATCACCTGCCCGTCCTCGATCGGCACGGGAATGCCCCAATCAAACGAGCCGCGCGAAATACAGAGGTCTTCAAGCCCCTGCTTCACAAACTGTATCATCTCATTGCGGCGCGTCTCCGGTTCGAGGAAATAGGGTTCGCTTTCCAAAAGTTCAAGCAGCCGGTCCGCATACTTCGACATCTTGAAGAAATACGCCGTTTCTTTCGCTTTCTCCACGAGCCTGCCGCAATCCGGGCATTTCCCGTCGACAAGCTGCACGTCCGTCCAGTACGACTCGCACGGCGTACAATACCAACCCTCATATTCCCCGCGGTATATGTCGCCCGCCTCGTATATCTTCTTGAATATCTCCTGCACGCGACGCTTGTGCCGGTCCTCCGTGGTGCGGATGAAATCGTCATAGGAAATCTCCATCGTCGCCCAGAGGTCCTTGATTCCCGCCACGATTCCGTCTACGTGCTCCTGCGGGGAAATGCCCGCTTCCTCCGCAATGCGCTGTATCTTCTGCCCGTGCTCGTCCGTTCCCGTCAGAAACATCACATCGAAACCGACAAGCCGCTTGAACCGCGCCATCGCGTCCGCCATCACCGTGCAGTAGGTATGCCCCACGTGCAGGTTTGAGCTCGGATAGTAAATCGGCGTCGTAATGTAGTATGTGCCTTTGTCCGTCATGAGTGCCTCCTATTTCTTCTTAACAAACAGCAGCCCGTCCGCGCTTGCCGTACTCTTATCCTTCAGCGTATAGTCGAACGAGAGCGCATTCTGCGAATAATACAGATGGTACAGGCCGTCCTCCTCGCTTTTCTCTATCTTATAGTTCTTTATCGAAATGCCGCTCATCAGGTCCTCGGCGGCGATAGTCCCCGTCACCTTCGGCACATAATCCCCGATTTTCATCGCGACCGCGGCGCACACAGCGTCCGCTTTCAGCGGGTGCTTGTTCGGGTCCGGCGTTATCTCCTCTTCGGTGCCGTCGGCTGTCTCGGCAGGTTCCGGCACGTCTAAGCTGTTGTCCCACGGGAATATGTAGCTGACGCTCTCCCCGTCGTTCGGCTTATAGTACAGCCCGCCTTCCATTTCGTCCTGATAATAGAGCGGCCCGACCGTATTCATTATTGTTTTCGCCGTCTGGCCGATGAAATCGGTCGGCTGGCTATTCACCAAATATTGAATGTCAATCGCGAATTCCGCTGTTCCGGGCCAGGTATACAGCCCGTTTTCCGCCACGGCGATAGCCGTAAACGTGACTTGCTCGCTCTTTTTCAGTTTGAGGGCGGATTCATACTTCGCGCTTTCCGTATTCGGTATCGTCCCGTCTTTCGTATAATATATCACAGAGCCTTCCGAAGCCGTAATAGTGACGTTCTTGGTCTCCTCAAACGAACCGCCCGCGGGGTCAAAGACCGGAGCCGGCAACACCAGCTCGTTCTGCGGGTCGATACCATTAGTATAACATTCGAGTATCAACTCGTTCGCGCGCGGGATATTGTCAAGGTGGCTGATAGAGAGCGTGAGCAGCTTGCTCATCACACCTGCCAGCGTATCCGCGGCGGAAATGCCCCCGGCCTTAACTTCCTCAAGCAACTGCGCCGCCCTCTCGTATTTCGCTTCGGCCGTATACGTATCCGCAAGCGCGATGGTCGCGTTCACATCGCCGGGTTTGAACTCAAGCGCTTTCTTGAACGCCTCTTCGGCCTCCGCGTACTCGCCCGCCTTGTAATGCTCCACGCCGATGCGCATCTGCGCGTCGTAGGTGTTCCGCTCTTTCGCGTCGAAAATCAGCACGGACGCGACGACGGAACCGGCCAGAATGACCACGGCGACCGCTATCAGTATAATGAGATTCCTGCGCTTCTTTTTTTCTGTCGCCTGCTTTTGCGCGGCAGCCCGGACGGAAGCGTTATCGCCGCCGGCGGCACGCTCCTGACGCGGCGCCCCGCTCTGCGGGCGCTGCGGGCCCCTTTCACGCGACTCGCGCGGTACGACGCCATGCGGATTCCCCGCATACGGCATTTCCGGTTCAGGAGGCTCGTCCTCGCCGTCATAGATGACGTAACCGCCCACTTCTTCATCGTAATAATAGTAGGCGCCGCTCGCTTCGTCCAAATAGTACGTCCGGTCGGTCAGCTCGTCATAGAGGACGCTTTCGTCATACGCGTAATCGTCGGCCTCGTCACCCGCGCCGGCAGAGGTATCCTGTTCATCGCGAGGGTCTACGCGGCGCCGGTCCGGCGTTTCATTATTCCCGAAATAGCCCTGCGTAAACTTACGCGGGCCCTCTCTCTCACCGCTCATATCAGCCGCCTCCTTACAGCACTTTTATTATACCATTATATTGAA
>JAITEX010000066.1 GCA_031281765.1 Eubacteriales Family XIII. Incertae Sedis bacterium
TACGGCGGCAGCGTCAAGCCCGCGAACGCGGCCGAACTGCTCGCAAAGGAGAACATCGACGGCGCCTTAGTCGGCGGCGCGAGCCTGTCGCCCACGGATTTCGCGGCGATAGCCACTTCTTGAAGTTCGTTAAAACTTGTTGAAGCTCATTAAAACTTGTTAAAGCTCGCTAAAGCTCGCTAAGACTTGTTATAACTCGCTCAAAGTGTGCATTTTTCATAGCAAAAAAATTTGCGCGATGGAGCGGAAACATGGTATGATAGAACGTACTTTTTGATAGGAGGTAATAACGGTGGATTTAGCAATTAAAATAATACTTTTGATAGCGAGCGTGGTACTGATAGCGAGCGTGCTTCTGCAGCAGAGCAACAGCGCCGGGCTTTCGGGCGCCATCGGCGGCGGCGCGGAACAGCTCTTCGGCAAGAAGAAGGGGCGCGGATACGAAGCCATCCTGAAGAAAATCACGCTGATCGGCGCGATAGTGTTTGTCCTGTGCTCGGTCGTAATCGTTGCGAGGGAAAGCGGCAGCTTCTAATAGCTAGCGCGGGCACGTTTTTGCGGAATATAAGGGTCGGTCTGCGCGCATGCTTAGTCGACCTTTTGTTATATCAGTATGTACATTAAAATTGAAACGAAAGGGAGGGAATGATGGATTTCGGTTCGGCGACGCTTTCCGCATTGTTCGTAATGCTGATAGTCTTCACAGTGCTTGTCCTCTTGTGGGTGGCGGTGAGGATATTTTCCGCTATCATACTCGGTTTTGAAAAACGCGGCTCTGCGAAACGGGCGGCGGGAAACGGAGGTAAGTAAGAGATGTTTGGTGATGCGCTTACAGAATTACTGAAAACCTCAGGCTTTGCGACGATGACGTGGCAGAGCGCGGTGATGATACTGATTTCCATTGTACTGCTCTATCTCGCTATACACAAAAAATACGAACCCCTGCTGCTCGTACCCATCGCTTTCGGCGTCCTTCTGACGAACATGCCGATGGGCGAGTTGATTCATATGGACTTTTTCAAGGGAGAGCATATCGAACTCGCAAATGTCCTGCATGGCATGGACCTGGAAGAAGGCGCGCCCATCGGCGGGCTCTTCGACATCCTCTATCTCGGCGTGAAGCTCGGCGTCTATCCCTGCCTCATCTTTATGGGCGTCGGCGCGATGACGGACTTCGGGCCGTTGATTGCGCGGCCGAGTTCCCTGATCATGGGGGCGGGCGCGCAGTTCGGCATAGCGACGGCCTTCCTTATCGCTATTTCCCTTGGGTTTACGCCTGACGAGGCGAGCTCCATCGGCATCATCGGGGGAGCGGACGGCCCGACGGCCATCTTCCTCACCTCCAGGATGGCGCCGCACCTGCTCGCGCCGATAGCCATCGCGGCCTATTCCTATATGGCGCTGATACCGCTTATCCAGCCACCCATCATGAAGCTTATGACAACGAAGAAGGAACGCGTCATTGAGATGAAACAGCTCCGGCCCGTGTCGCAGCTTGAAAAGATATGCTTTGCCGTCATCGTGACGCTGCTCTGCATTCTGCTGCTGCCGTCCGTTTCCAGCCTTATCGGTATGCTGATGCTCGGGAATATCTTCCGCGAGTGCGGCGTGGTCGCGCGGCTTTCGGACACGGTGCAGAACGCGCTCATAAACATCGTAACGATATTCCTCGGCTTGACGGTCGGGGCGACGGCAATCGGCGAGAACTTCCTCGCGCCGCAGACGATAAAAATCATCGTGCTCGGCCTCGTCGCTTTCATGTTCAGCACGGTGGGCGGGCTTATTATCGGCAAGGTTATGTGCGTGCTGTCCGGCGGCAAAATCAACCCGCTTATCGGTTCGGCCGGCGTGTCGGCGGTGCCGATGGCCGCGCGCGTATCGCAGGTGGTGGGGCAGAAGGCGAACCCGCGCAATTATCTGCTGATGCACGCGATGGGGCCGAATGTGGCGGGTGTCATCGGCTCGGCCGTAGCGGCCGGTACGCTGATGTCCCTCGGTGCGACCCTCTTCGCGAGTTTCTGATAGCGCAGGCAAAACGGCCGTATATATTATGCGAGACTCTATTATAGGAAAACAGGCGAGAGGATTATGAAGATTGCGATAGCCGGCGCGGGGAAGCTCGGAGTAAAGATAGCGGAAATGTTGACGGGCGGGGACCATTCCGTCACGGTCATAGATAAGAGCGAGGAGATCATCAACCGGTATATCGCGCCGCTTGACGTGATGAGCGTGGTCGGAAACGCGAAGGAAATCACGCTGCTGAACGAAATAGGGATAGCGGGCTATGATTTTCTCATTGCCACGACGGACCGGGACGAGAAGAATATCGTCATTTCGTCCATCGCGAAGAAGCTCGGTGTCCCTGCGGTGGTCGCGCGTATACGCGACCCCGAGCATATGGATCAAATCGAGTTTCTCATGGAGCTGTTCGGCATCGATTCGGTGGTCAATCCCGACCTTTCCGTCGCGGAGGAGATAAACAAGTATTTAGTCGAAAAATATACGCTGAGCAACGGCGTGTTTTATGCGGGTACGGCGACGATGCTCGAATTCGTCGTTTCAAAGATACCGAAGCTTATCGGCATGACGACGGAGGAAGCGGAACGCGAGCTGGAGAATGTGCGGGTGGCCGCTATATCGAAGAACGGCAAGATACATATCCCCGGCTCCGGCGAGGATATCACGGTGGATGAAGACGACTACCTCTATATCGTCGGCGCGCGGGACCATATCGAAAAGTTCGCGAAGAAGGTCGTGGAGCGCGGCAAGTATACGGATATACAGCGCGTCATGATAGCGGGCGGCGGCAAGTCCGGCTTCTATCTCGCGAAACTCCTTGAAAAATTCGGCGCGTCCGTGAAAATCATCGATTCCGATAAGGCGCGCTGCCAGTACCTCTCCACGCATTTGAGCGACGCGCTCGTGCTGCACGGCGACGCGACGGACGCAAATTTCCTGCATGAGGAAAATTTCGAGGACATGGACGCCTTTATCAGCACGACGGGGTTTGACGAGGAAAACCTGCTGCTCGCCCTGATGGCAAAACAGGCCGGCATTGAGGACGTCATAGCGAAAATCAGCCGCGACAGTTTCGGGGATATGATAGAGAGCGTCGGTATCGATATGGCCCTGAACCCCGTCGATATTGAAGCGAGCCATATCCACCGCCTGATTCAAGGGAACAAAATCATCACCTCGCAGATACTGCAGGGGCAGGCGGAGATGATTCAAATAGTCGTGGATGACCGCATGGTCCTGAATGACAAGACGGTGGAACAGCTGCGGCTTCCCGAGGGGATACAGATCGCCGCTATCCAGCGCGGGCTCGAGGTGATAATCCCGGACCCCGAAACCGTCATCACCGCGGGGGACAGGGTCATCATCCTGAGCCAGTTTTCGGATGCCTTCGACCTCGAGAAATTGCTCAAAACGAAAAAGGGTTTCTTCGGGTAATCATGAATATCAATCCCATTCTTATACGGAAGCTTACGGGGCTTGTCAGCCTGATCGTCGGCGTGGCGCTGCTGCCGAGCGCGATCTGTGCGCTTATCTACGGCGAACTGCATATGGTGAAGATATTCCTGCTGATTTTCGCGGCGCTCGCGGCGCTCGGCCTCGCTCTGTTCCTCCCCGTGCGCCGGTCGACCCATCAAATCCGGACCAGGGACGCCTTCTTTATCGTTACGATGTGCTGGATAACGGCATCGTTGGCCGCGGCGGCGCCGTACTGCGTCAGCGGCGTGCTCCCGAACTATGCCGATGCGTTTTTCGAAGCGGTTTCAAACATCACGACGACGGGCGCGAACCTTATCGCTTCGCCCGAAACGATACCGAAGAGCCTGCTGTTCTGGCGCTCGCTCATCAGCTGGATCGGCGGTATGGGGATCCTGCTCTTTGTGATTTCCGTGCTTCCCGCCCTCGGCATCGGAACCGCGAACCTCGCAAACGCGGAGACGGGCGGTTCGAGTATCGAAAAATACAAGCTGCGTTTGTCGGAGAACGCCAAATACGTCTATATGCTCTATATCTCGCTGAGCGCCGCCGAATTTCTGCTGCTGCTGGCGGGCCGCATGAACCCCTTCGACGCGCTGCTGAATACCTTCAGCAGTATCAGCAATTGCGGCCTTTCGAATTACACGGAGGGCATATCCTATTTCAACAGCGTCTATATAGAGATAATAATAGCGATATTCTGCATCCTCGGCGCGACGAATTTCAGCACGTTGCAGCTCCTGCCGAGGCGAAAAGCGCGCGTGTTCCTGCGCGAGCCCGAGATACGGGCCTACGGTTTTATCATTGCATTCGCGCTCGTCGTTATTACGCCGGTATTGCTGTTTGCGAGGACCTACGGCTCATTTGCCGATACGGTGCGAAACAGCTTCCTGCAGATAATCTCCTTTGTGACGACGGCCGGATATTCGGTAATAAACTATAATGAATGGCCGGTGTTCTGCAAGATGCTGCTCTTCTTCGTCCTGTTTATCGGCGGGTGCTCGGCCTCGACGGCGGGGGGCATCAAAGTCTCGCGTTTTCTCGTAATGCTGATGCTCATACGACGCAATCTGTACAAGCGGCTCCATCCGAACGCTGTCTATGCCGTGAAGATTGGTGAGCGGGCCATACCCGCGGACAAGGTTTCGAATATCACCGTCTTCGTAATCGTCTACGGGGTCATTTTCTGCGCGGGCAGCATACTGCTGTCGCTTGACGGCCAGGATATGGAGACGACGACCGGCTCCGTTATCGCGGCGCTCTCGAATACGGGCCTCGGCTTCGGCGCCGCCGGTTACGGCTCTACCTTTGAAGTGTTCTCCGTCTGGGGACGGTCGCTTTTGTCCGTGCTGATGCTGCTCGGCCGGCTCGAACTGTTTGCGTTTTTGATTCTGTTCACCCCTTCGTTCTGGCGCGGGAACCGGTAAGCGGCGAAGCCGGGCGGGAAATCCGCGGCGCAGACGCATTCCTATCTGTCCAAAAAATTTTCATAAAATTCCCCAATACAGATATTGACATTCACCGGATTTAGTGATACCATAAAATTCCGTTATCGTATTTTTGTTCAAATACGGAGAGGAATTGCTATGAGCAGGGACCCACTGAACAATAAGGAGCTCGGAGCGCTCGGAGAAGAGAAGGCCGCCGCCTATCTGAAGGCGGAGGGCTATGATATTCTGTTTCGGAATTATTCGTGCCGCAGCGGCGAAATAGACATTATCGCGCATCCGAGGGGAAAGAATGTAATTTGCTTTACCGAGGTCAAGACGCGCACGAGCCGCGATTTCGGCAGGCCGGCGGAAGCTGTTTCCCTCGTAAAGCAGAAGCATATCCGCAGGGCGGCAACCTATATTCTGCTGCGCGAATGGGAGAATCTCGGCGCTGACGCCGGTACGGATTTCCGGTTTGACGTGGTAGAGGTGGATTTTGCAGGGGAGAAGCCGCGCGTCCACCATATCCCCGCGGCGTTTTCGTGATGATGTCTTCGGTTTTGACCGCCTCGCTGTGCGGTCTCGATGCGGAGATAGTGCGCGTCGAAACGGATCTCGCGCAAGGCCTGCCGTATTTTGCCTTGGTGGGGTTGCCGACCATGATGGTCAAGGAGTCGAAGGAGCGCGTCCGGTCCGCGATAAGCAACGCGGGCTATGATTTCCCCATGCGGCGCATCACCCTGAACCTGTCTCCGGCCGATACGCGCAAGGACGGCAGCCACTTTGATTTGCCGATGGCCGTATCGATACTCGCGGCCGAGGACCTCGTGGACCTTGACGGTTACGAGGACGCGGCATTTTTCGGCGAACTGTCGCTTGACGGAAGCCTGCAGCGTTCCGAAATAGGCGCGGCCCTCGTGCTCGGGTTGAAAGAAAAGGGCATCCGGAAGATATTCCTGCCCGAGGAGAACGTGCCGGAGCTTTCGCTCGTGGACGGCGTTGAATTCTACGGGGCGCGTGGTCTGCGGTCCGTGGCCGACCACCTGAACGGGTACAACCATATAGAGCCGCGCGTCTATGAGGGCGCGTACAGCCTCGCCCTGAGCGAACCGGATATGACGAACGGGGATTTTTCGGAGGTAAAGGGACAGGAGCGCGCGAAGCGCGCCCTGCAGATATGCGCAGCCGGCGGCCACGACCTGGCGATGACGGGTCCGCCGGGCGCGGGCAAGAGCATGCTCGCTTCACGTATCGTCTCGATACTGCCACCGCTGACGAAGGCCGAGGCCCTCGAGGTCACGAAGATATACAATATCGCCGGAAACCTGCGCGATAAAAACAGGCTCATACAGACGCGGCCCTATCGGGCGCCTCACCATTCCATATCGTACGCCGCGCTGATTGGCGGCGGTTGCGTGCCGATGCCGGGCGAACTGTCTTTAGCGCACCGCGGCGTGCTCTTCCTCGACGAACTGCCCGAGTTCGAGCGGCGCACCCTCGATATGATGCGGCAACCGATGGAGGACGGATATATAGATTTGTCGCGCGTCGGCTACCGGAATACCTACCCCTGCGACTTCATCTTTATCGCGGCTATGAACCCCTGTCCCTGCGGGTATCACGGGGATCCCGAGCATGAATGCCGCTGCCCCGAAAGTACGCGGCGCCGGTATATCGGCAAGGTCTCCGGTCCGCTGCTCGACCGGATAGACCTGCATCTCGATATTCAGCGCGTGCGTTACAGCGAGCTTTCCGGCGCAGGGCGCGCGGTCAGTTCGGCGGAGCTGTATGAGGGAGTAATGAAAGCCCGCGAGATGCAGAGGATCGGCAACGGAGAGCGGGACGGCAGGACCGTGCTGAACGGGGACGCCGGCGTGGAACCGTCGGAAGAACGGCTTGCGATGGATGCGGGCGCCGAAGAAGCGCTGCGCCGGGCGCACCTCGTGTTCGGCATCAGCGCGCGCCGCAGCGCGAAGATGAAGCGCGTGGCGCGGACGATTGCCGATATAGAAGGAAGCGGGGCGATTCGCGCGGAGCATATGGCGGAAGCCCTCAGTTACCGGCAAAAGGAAGAGGCGGAGCTGTGAGGAATGGATCGGCGCGGCGTTGAAATGCCGGGAAGGAGCATAGGGAGCGGATGGCTACGGAGAATATAGTAATAATAGAGCGCGATGACGAGCGCTTCCCGGAGAGCCTGCGGGCGATAACGGACGCGCCGAAGCGCCTGCATTGCATCGGTGACGTTTCCCTCCTGCGCGCGAAATCCGTCGCCGTCGTTGGCGCGCGGCGCGCGACGGATTACGGCAGATGGGCGGCGCGGACCATCGGACGCCGCCTTGCGGAAAGCGGCGTCTGCGTCGTGAGCGGCATGGCCGAGGGCGCGGATACCGCCGCGCATATCGGGGCGCTTGAAGGCGGGGGCAAAACGGTTGCCGTCCTCGGCTGCGGTATCGACATCTGTTTTCCCACCGGGAATAAGAAGCTGAAACGCGAAATCGAAGAAAAGGGGCTCGTGGTATCCGAGTATCCGCCCGGCGCGCCGGGCGGGAAATTCACTTTCCCGCGCCGCAACCGCATTATCAGCGGCCTGTCCGCGGCCGTCGTCGTCGCGGAGGCCGGCGTTGCGAGTGGCTCCCTTATCACCGCCGAATTCGCGGTCGACCAGGGACGCGAGGTCTACGCCGTTCCCGGGAACATCAACCGCCTGCTCTCCGCGGGCGCAAACAAACTGATTCGCGACGGGGCGCGGCCCCTCGTGCTTATAGACGATTTGCTTGCTGACCTCGGCGCCGGCGCGAAGTACGCGCAGAATGACCCCACAGACCTCGCCGAGGAAGAGCGGGCCGTCTTTAACCTCGCGAAGCGGTGCGGGGAAGTGACGATAGACGAGGCCGCATCCCTGCTGATGCGCTCCGTCGCCTCCCTCACCGCCACCGTGACCCTGCTTGAAATGAAGGGCGTCCTTTCCTATGAAAAAGGGCGCTTCTTCGTCCCGTGAGAGAAGAAAAGTTCACGAGCAGGTATGCAATAACGAATTTGTTATTGACACGCAATAACGAATATGTTATATTAAAATAGATGAAAGGCAATTAAATTGTATAAAGTCATCACGTATAAAGACCGTGCCGCGAATGATGAAATAGCGAAATATATTCAAGCCCTTAATGGTAAAATAACAACGAATAAAGATGCGAGGATACGATACAAGAAGATAATGGAGTATATAGGGCAACTTCAAACGTATGGCATAGCCGCCGGCGAACCGGCAATGAAGCATATCAAAGGTACGGAGATATGGGAACTGAGGCCGACCAATGACAGGATTTTCTTTGCGTATTGGAAAGATAATGTCTTTGTGCTTTTATCGCATTTTATTAAAAAATCGCAAAGGACGCCGCGGAGAGAGATTGAGCGGGCGGAGCGAAACCGTAAGGATTTCTTAGAGAGGTACGGTGAGTAATATGAGCATTACAATAAAAGGTGATACGTTTACGACTTTTGATGACCTTTGGGAAGCCTCGAACCTGACACAAGCCGAGAAGGATGAAATAAAACTCAAAATAGACCTTGTCGGGAAACTGATTGAAGCGCGGGAGCAGAAAGGTATTTCTCAAAAGCAGCTTGCTGAAATGTCTGGATTGAAACAACCGGCTATAGCTCGCCTTGAACGTATGCAAGCAACGCCGCAAGTCGATACTCTTTTCAGAGTCTTAAGACCGTTAGGCTATACGCTTGCCATTGTGCCGGACAAGAAAACGCGCGCATCAAAATAGTATAGTTTCCCGGAAATAATTTACAAAAAATTCTTCTTGACTTTGGGGTTCCGGAACACTTATAATATACAGGCTGACTTATTGAGGCGAAACGCGAGTTTCGACGATACGGGGCGGCGAATGCACCTTGAAAACCGAATAATGAAAACGAAAAGAAATCGAGTATAAGACATCAAATCGAGTTATTCCAAGCCGATTGTGAGAGCAAGAGGCTATAAACAAAAAATTTGGGTAATATACTATGATTTCAACCGAGAAACCAGAAAAAAACCGAAATTAATAATAGTAAAAGCTACACTATTATAACCAAATTTATTGGTCAAGTAATGAAGAGCATAAGGCGAATGCCTTGGCATCGGGAGCCGAAGAAGGACGTGACAAGCTGCGAAAAGCTTGGGTGAGGAGCAAATATCCGCTATAGCCCAAGATGTCCGAATGAGGGAACTCA
>JAITEX010000168.1 GCA_031281765.1 Eubacteriales Family XIII. Incertae Sedis bacterium
GCTTTTTCCGACGCCTACGTAGTAAGCGACGCGGGCGAAACGGATATTGCCGTGACGACGCCGGCCGATAAACGCGTGGTTCCGGAGAACCAGAAGCCAAACCCGAAGCTGAAGAGCAAGACGCTGACGGGCATGCTGACCGCATCCGCGTACGGCAAGCTGCGGAAGAAGGACAAGGACGCCCTTACGGCCGCTCCGGTCCGGTTTACGGCGGAGCGCGCCGATTTCACCGCCTACGAAACGGAGTTTACCGCGGAAAAAGCAGAGTTTGAAGCGCGCATGGGAGCTGACGCGGTGCGTGAGCTGCTTGCGGCCATGGACCTTGAAACGCTCGCGTCCGAACTGCGCGAGGGGCTTGAAACCGCGACGGGCCAGAAGAAAATCAAACTCGTCAGACGCCTTGAAGTGATAGAGGCGCTGCGCGTCTCCGGCAACCGTCCGGAATGGATGATCCTTGAGGTCATACCCGTGATACCGCCGGATATACGGCCGATGGTACAGCTTGACGGCGGCCGTTTCGCGACGTCCGATTTAAATGACCTCTACCGGCGCGTCATCAACCGCAACAACCGGCTGAAACGCCTGATGGAACTGAGCGCTCCCGACATCATCGTCCGGAACGAAAAACGCATGCTGCAGGAAGCGGTCGACGCCCTGATCGACAACGGCCGCAGGGGGCGCCCCGTCACGGGCCCCGGCAGCCGTCCGCTGAAATCGCTCTCTGATATGCTGAAAGGCAAGCAGGGCCGGTTCCGCCAGAACCTGCTCGGCAAACGCGTGGACTATTCGGGCCGCAGCGTTATCGTCGTCGGCCCCGAACTGAAATTCTACCAGTGCGGGCTGCCGAAGAAGATGGCGCTCGAACTATTCAAACCCTTCATTATGCGGGAGCTTGTCGGCAACGGCAGCGCGCATAATATCAAGAGCGCGAAGCGCATGGTGGAGAAAGTGCGCCCGGAAGTCTGGGACGTGCTCGACAATGTCATCAAGGAACACCCCGTGCTGCTGAACCGCGCGCCTACCTTGCACCGGCTCGGCATACAGGCGTTTGAGCCCGTCCTCGTCGAGGGCAAGGCCATTCAGTTGCACCCGCTCGTGTGTACGGCATACAATGCGGACTTCGACGGCGACCAGATGGCTGTCCACGTGCCGTTGACGGTGGAAGCGCAGGCTGAAGCCCGTTTCCTCATGCTTTCCGTGAATAATATCCTCGCGCCGAAGGACGGTTCGCCTATCACGACGCCGACACAGGATATGATACTCGGCAGCTATTATCTGACGCATCCGGGCGTTGAAGAACGCAATACGGAAGCGGAAAAGGGCGACGGCAAGATATTTACGGACTATAACGAAATGCTCATGGCCTACCGCAACGGCGTTGTGGGCCTGCACGCCTTAGTCAAGGTCCGCCGCTTTGCCGACGGGGACGACGTCAGGGGCAAGCTCGTGGAATCCACGGTCGGGCGGTTTATCTTCAACGAACATATACCGCAGAACCTCGGTTTTGTAGACCGCGAGGCGGATCCGTACGCACTTGAAATCGACTTCCTCTGCGACAAGAAGTCGCTCGGCCTTATTATCGACAAATGTTACCGGACGCACGGGAATACGAAAACGGCGCTGATGCTCGACCATATCAAGGAGATGGGTTTCCATTATTCCACGATAGCCGCCGTTACGATAAGCATCTCGGACATGGAGATACCCGATGCGAAGGAAGCTATTATTGCGAAGGCCGACGAAAAAGTCAATGACTACGAGGAAGCGTACCGCAACGGCCTTATGAACGCGGGCGAGCGCTATGACGGCGTGGTCAAGACGTGGACGAAGGCGACGGAGGATGTGGCGGATGCGCTCATGAGTTCTCTCGGAACGCTGAACAACCTCTACATCATGGCGCACTCGGGCGCGCGCGGAAGCAAGAACCAGATACGGCAGATCGGCGGTATGCGCGGACTGATGGCGAACGCCGCGGGCCGGACCATCGAAATACCCATCAAGGCGAATTTCCGCGAGGGCCTGTCCGTACTCGAATACTTCATCTCGACGAACGGCGCGCGCAAGGGGCTTGCGGATACGGCTCTGCGTACGGCGGAATCGGGCTATCTGACGCGGCGCCTTGTCGACGTCAGCCACAATGTGATAGTACGGGAAGACGATTGCGGCAGCACGGAATATATCGAAGTCTCCGCTTTCACGCACGGCAAAGAAATCATCGAGCCGCTGCGGCAGCGCATTATCGGACGCACGGCCGCCCTCGACATCAAGCACCCCGATGACGGGAAACTCATCGTGTCGAAGGACGAGGAAATTACCGAAAGTTTGGCGGACAAAATTGACGCTGCGGGTATAGAGAAGGTAGCGGTACGAAGCGTGCTGACCTGCCGCAGTGAAACGGGCGTCTGCGCGAAGTGCTACGGCCGCAACCTCGCGACGGGTGAGACCGTCAACATCGGCGAAGCCGTCGGCATTATGGCGGCCCAGTCCATCGGCGAACCGGGTACGCAGCTCACGATGAGGACCTTCCATACGGGCGGCGTTGCGGGCGGCGATATTACGCAGGGCCTGCCGAGGGTCGAAGAGCTCTTCGAAGCGCGCAAGCCCAAGAGCCCGGCCGAAATATGCGAAGAGGGCGGCACAGTCGCCGCGATTTCTATGAACGCCGAGGGCAAACGCGAGATACTCGTCAGAGGGGCGGAAGAACGCACCTATACCATACCGTTTGCGAAACTCATCATCGTTGAAGAGGGGCAGGAACTGCTCGCCGGCGACCCGCTGACGAACGGGCCGCTCTATCCGAAGGATATTCTGCGGCTGCGCGGCGGCGAGAACGAGGACGAGGGCGTCATTGCCGTCTACCAGTATCTGCTGAAGGAAGTGCAGAGGGTGTACAAGATGCAGGGCGTCGACATCAACGATAAGCATATCGAAATCATCGCAAGCCAGATGCTCTCGAAATACCGCGTCGAGGAATCCGGGGACACCACCCTGCTTCCGGGCGGCCTGTATTCAAAGTCCGAGGTGGACGCTGCGAACGAAGCCATCGAAAAGGGACGGCAGCCGGCGCAGGTAACGCGCGAGCTGCTCGGTATCACGAAGGCATCGCTCGCCACGAACTCCTTCCTTTCGGCCGCGTCATTCCAGGAGACGACGAAGGTCCTCACGGACGCCGCGATCAAGGGCAAGAAGGATACGTTGCTCGGCCTCAAAGAGAACGTCATTATCGGAAAGCTCATCCCGGCCGGTACGGGCATGAAGCGTTACAAGAACGTGGAAATCGACTACGGCGTCAACGCCGAATACATGGAGAACTACAAGAAAGTGGTGATTCATGAGGATATTGACGACGATGACGAGATACTGGACGATGAGATTCTCGAACTCGGCGATATGAAGTCCGTAGAGGATGAGGCGATGTTCGGTACGTCGATTATCGACGAAACCGACTTGCTGAATGATGACATATCATGATACAATGAATTTTCTGCGCGGAGACGCTTTCGTTTCCGCGCCGTAAATAATATTTTAGAGGAAAGGAGGAAGGAGAACGAATGCCGACAATCAACCAATTGGTCAGAGAAGGCAGACAGTCATCGGTCAAAAAGTCAACGGCCCCGGCGCTCCTGAAGGGACTCAATACCCTGAGACGCCGCCCGACTGACGCGAAGTCTCCGCAGAAACGCGGGGTCTGTACGTCCGTCAAGACAGTTACGCCTAAGAAACCGAACTCGGCGCTTCGCAAGGTAGCGCGCGTCCGGCTCTCAAACGGTATCGAAGTCATTGCCTATATCCCCGGCATCGGTCATAACCTGCAGGAACATAGCGTCGTTATGATCAGGGGCGGCAGAGTCAAGGATCTCCCGGGTGTGAGGTATCACATTATCCGCGGTATCCTCGATACGTCAGGCGTAGCCGACAGAGGCCAGGCCCGTTCCAAATACGGAACCAAACGACCGAAGCAGAAATAACGACTACCGGTCAACAACTGAATACGTTGTGCCGTACAGATAGATACGGCACGCACGGCAGGAAGGGCGCGCAGGCGCCTGATACTGACGAGTACCTTTGCAGATACAGATGTATGTGCAGAACAATCGATTATCTATTGCGCGATGAATTTTGCGGTATGCGAGAAACATGAGGAGGGACGCGCGGAGCGTACTATAAGTACGTGAGCACGGCCCGACGAAATGTGACGAAGCAGAGCGGAAAATTGGCGCGCAAGAGCAAGAGGAGGGAAGAGTAGTGCCAAGAAAAGGTAACATTCCAAAACGAGAAGTTCTCCCCGATCCCGTATACGGCAGTGTGATGGTCACGAAGCTGATCAACAGCATTATGCTTGACGGAAAAAAGGGAGTAGCACAGGCAATAGTCTACAATGCCTTTGATTATATCAAGAAATCAACGGACGAAGAACCCCTCGAAGTATTTGAGAAAGCGATGAACAATATCATGCCGATCCTTGAAGTCAAGGCGCGGCGTGTTGGCGGCGCGAATTATCAGGTACCGATGGAGGTCAGGCCGGACAGGCGTCAGACCCTCGGACTGCGTTGGCTCACGAATTATAC
>JAITEX010000012.1 GCA_031281765.1 Eubacteriales Family XIII. Incertae Sedis bacterium
ATCGTGCGGAAGCATTATGCAAACGCATAACACAGCAAAAGTAATTATAGCATAAAACCGAGGCGCTATTCAAGCGCGATTTCGGTGAGAAGGTAGCGGATAAGGGCGGAGCGGCTGACAACGCCGATGACTTTCCCGTCATCATCCACGACGGCAATCTTTTTCATCTTTTCCTCGTGAAACAGGCTTGCGAGTTCGTCGATTTCCCAGTCGGCTTCGACGGATACCTTTCTTTTTCGCGCAATTTCCAGAACGGGTACCTCAAGGAGGCTTTGGATCTTCTCCGTCATGGGATCCTCATCTACGACTATCGGCATCATATCGCCCCAGTCGAAATACCGCGGCCGGTGCTTCGCTATATACTTCAAGATGTCCGTATCGCTGATATAGCCGACGAGTTTGCCCGCGTCATCGACTATCGGCACGCCGCGCACATTCGTATCGGCAAGCTGTTTTATGACATCGCGCACCGTTGCTTTGCAATTACACAGATAGGGTTCGTATTCGACGATTTCAGAAATAGTAGCCATGTGCTGTACTCCTTTACTCTTGAGATTGATTGTGCGGCCTTTTGATGCGGCCAACCCTGATAACGGCGAGCAGGAACGCGCTGAACGTAATAATAGTGCCGCCCGCAAACGCCGCGTCTATACCGGCAGCCGAAGCCGCCGCTGACATGCCGCCGTGCGACGCGGAAACGAGCATCATCACCGTTACGAGCACCGCTGTGCCGATGGAACCGGCGACCTGCCGGGCCGTATTATTTATCGAATTCCCGTGCGCAATCATGGCGCCGGGCAACGCATTGATACCCCACGTATTGACGGGCATATTCACGAGCGAAATACCCGCCATGCGGAAGGTGTACGCGACCAAGACATACCACGACGGCGTACTCAGACTCAGGAACGCGAGCATCGCCGAGCCGACGACGATGATGGCGAGTCCTATTATCGAAAGGGCGCGAGGCCCGAACCTGTCAAACAAAATTCCTGACACCGGGCTTATTACCGCCATCGCGATAGCGCCGGGCATAAGTATCAGCCCCGAATGGAGCGCCGACTTGCCGAGCACGTCCTGCAAAAATATCGGCGTAAGCACCGCGGCAAAGGTAAGCCCCGACGCCACCACCGATGAAATAATGGTCGAGGTCGAGAACACGGCGTTTCTTAATACCCGCAGATTCAGCAGCGGCTGCTTCGACTTCAGCTGGCGCCGAATGAAGAATACGATGGCGGCGCCGCCGATAATTATCGGCGCGATGGTGAACGGATGGAGCCACCCCATGCCGCCCGCCGCCGAGAAGCCGAACAGGACACCGCCGAATCCGAGCGTAGAGAGCGCCACGGACAGTATGTCAAGGTGAGATTTTGACGCCACGTTCAAATTCCTCAGGAATACCGCGGCAAATATCATGACGAGCACGCCGAGCGGGGCAATCCCGACAAATATCGCCTTCCACCCGAACTCGTCGACAAGCCAGCCCGCAACAGTCGGCCCCGCCGCCGGCGCGAGCCCTATGACGATGCCCGATATGCCGAGGGCGAAGCCGCGCCGCTCCTTCGGGAATATGAGCATTATCATGACCTGCGTAAATGGAAGCTGTATGCCCGCACCGACCGCCTGCAGGATACGCGCGGCAAGCAGCATCGGGAAGCTCACGGACAGAGCCGCAAGCGTGGTCCCGGCCGTGAAAGCGAGCATGGCCGCGATAAAGAGCTGCCGCGTCGAAAACCGGTTGATAAGGTAGGCCGCGACAGGAATCATCAGGCCGTTCACAAGCAAAAATATCGAAGTCAGCCACTGCCCGACAGCGGGCGTAATGGCAAACTCGCGCATTATCTTCGGCAGCGCCGGCGACATAACAGTCTGGTTCAGTATCGCGATAAAACCGCCAAGCAGAATTATCGCCACCATGAGTTTGTCGCGGCGGGAGAGGTGTTTCTTCGTAATCACTAATTCCGTCATGCCTTTATTTTATCAAATATGTTAGACTAATAACATAGGGAGGGTAATAATATGCGATCTATCGCAAACCCGGAAGTGATTGAGCGCAAAGCAATGCGTACGGACATCAGAGCGGTTGCGATAGCCCTGATCGGCTATCTCATTATCACATCGTTCGTGTCGATAATATTGGTATTTATAGCGGGGGTCATCATGCACGGCATCGTATACGCGTGCGCGTCATTCGTCGGCCTCGGCTTTATCTGGTTCTGTTTCAAAAGCGATTTTTACCTCGGCGACATACTCTATGTGCAGCGGGCAATACCGCGCAAGGTATTCGTGAACGCCCTCGTCTGCGTCATCGGCATCCAGCCGGTCTTCCTGCTCGCCGGCCGCGGCGTAGAGCTCGGCTTTCACAAGGCCGGCTATCAAATCACCTTTGGGACAGCGCTGACCCAGAGCCAGGGCCTCATATTCCTATTGCTGAACTCGATACTGCTCGCGCCTCTTATCGAAGAGGTGCTGTTCCGCGGCGTGGCGCTGCGCATACTCTCACGCTACGGGCGAAACTTCGCCATACTGACGAGCGCAATATTGTTCGGCCTCTACAGCACGAGCTTCATACAGATTTTCCACGGCTTCGTACTCGGGCTGCTGCTCGCCTACATCACCTTCCGTTACTCCATAAAATGGGCCGCCGCGCTCCACTGCTCGCACAATCTCATATGGGAGCTGACCGGCGTCCTCACCCTGCCGTGGTATTTCGTCTACGGGTTTCTCGCAATTTTTTTCGTGTGGGGAATAATTATATCGTTCCGCAAATTCCGCAAAGTGCGTCGGTTCGCGGACAAGGGGCGCTCCGCGCAAAACGTGTACAAATACTTCTTTACGGCGCCGGCCATATTGATATATATCGCCATCGCCCTGATGCTTGCATACATGGAGACAAACATCATCCCGCTCGACCAGGTACACCCTGTGGATTCCCCGCTCACCACGCCGCTCGTATAATATAATGTCTGCCTGCCGCGGATTTTACCCAATCCGCACACAATCCACAAATACATTCTACACAGAGAGCGTATCATAGAAAGTAATAAAACGAAAAGAGAAGAGAGGAAAGCATGATAGAGGAAAAAGAAGCGGCGAGGGAATCGCTGCAAAACAAGCAGGGGTTTATCTGTGATATGGACGGCGTCATCTACCACGGGAATATTCTGTTACCCGGCGTCAAGGAATTTGTTGAATGGCTGCGGACGAATGGAAAGAAATTTTTATTCTTGACAAACTCAAGCGAGCGGTCGCCGCTCGAACTCAAGCAAAAGTTGACGCGGATGGGCTTAGACATACCCGAGGACCATTTCTACACGAGCGCGCTCGCGACGGCAAAATTCCTGTCCCTGCAGGAGCCGGGCTGTACCGCATATATTATCGGCGCGCCGGGCCTGCACAACGCGCTCTACGATGTGGGCATCACACAGAACGACGTCGACCCGGACTACGTGGTAATCGGTGAAACGAGAAATTACAACTACGATATGATTCTGCGCGCGACGACGCACGTACTGAACGGGGCGCGGCTTATCGGGACGAACCCTGATATTACGGGCCCGTCCGACAACGGGCTGATACCGTCAACGCAGGCGTTCGTTGCGCCGGTCGAAGTCGCAACAGGACGGAAAGCCTACTATGTCGGCAAGCCGAACCCGCTGATGATGCGGACCGCCCTCAGACGGCTCGGCGTCCATTCCGAGGATGCGGTCATGGTCGGGGACCGCATGGACACGGACATCATCGCCGGCATAGAAACCGGTATCGAAACCCTGCTCGTACTGACGGGCGTCACGAAGAAAGAGGACATCCGCAAATTCCCCTATATGCCAAGCTACGTCCTGCGCGGGCTCGGAAGCCTCGCGGGCTATGAATACAGCTTAGAGGAGAAAGCCTTCACCGAACAGGCAAACGGCGGCCCCTTGGCATAGCATAGGGGTAAAAGGGCGTCCTCCGGCGCCACACCAGACTGTTTCGTCCTCGGCGCGTTTGTGTTTCAAGGCGCTTAGTGGTATGATTTATCAAGAGAAAACGCGAAATTATTGATAAAAGTAAATAAGAGTAAATACGTTGAAACCAAAGGGTTTCACGCGAATTTGCCGCAAAAATAGCAGTCAAAGTAAATAGGAGTAAATAAATGCGTAATCCCTTCAATCCTACCTTCGGGACCGTCCCCATAACATTGGTCGGACGTGAGGACGAAATCAGCTATATCGTGGAACGGGTGTCGACGGAGACGGCAAGCCTCTACAGCGCAATTATTTGCGAAGGCATCAGAGGCGTAGGCAAGACCGCTATGCTTTACGAGCTATCGGGCAGGCTGGAGGCTGAGCATGGGTGGATCGCGATCAATGTGAACACGTCGTCTGCGATGCTCGACGATATCATGGATCAGCTGTTCGTAAAGACGAAGCGCTTGATCGATACGGGGAGGACGAGAATCAGCAGCTTCAATTTCCTGCAGTTCGGCGTGGGTTTCGAGAACTACGAATATGAGATCAAGGGCTTCCGGACGAAGTTCGAGATCATCCTGGAGGAATTGAATGAAAAAGGGATATCCGTCTACATCACGGTCGATGAGATCCACAAGGAAGTCAGCGAGCTTCGTACATTCTGCGAGACCGTACAAATGTGCTTCGGCCGCTCTTACGGGATCGCAGTGGCTTTCGCGGGATTGCCCGAAGCCGTGGCAGAGCTTCTGAAGTATGCAAAAGAGACGAGACGCATCACCTTCCTGAGAAGGGCGAAGAGGGTCAAGCTCACGAACGTACCCGTTGAGAGTACCGCCGCGTTCTATGAGGATATTTTTAGAAGCAATGGCGTCAATGTCGATGTCGATGACCTGAAGCTCGCCGCTACCGCGACGCAAGGTTACCCTTTCCTGATCCAGCTCGTAGGATATTTCCTCTGGCTCAGTATCAAAGGCGAATCGATCGGGAAACTACAAGTGGCGAAAGCGATCGACAAAGCGAGGGCAGAGCTTGAGGAACTCGTATTGGAATCAAGCTACAACGACCTGTCGAACGGAGACAGAATATTCGCGACCGAGATCGCCAAGGTCGGCGACGCAGTGAAAGTCAAAGACCTCATCACGGCAACGGGCAAGTCGAAGCAATACGTGAACCAATATCTTGAGCGCCTGACGGACGCGGGGTACATCGTCAGGACGGAGCGCGGAACGGTCGCGTTCGCGATGCCGTTCATGAGATCGTATATATTGAGCAAGCAAAACCGTGGCTGAAAATCTTGCAAAAGCATGATTCTATGCTGATCTTATTTGGAGGCAGGCCTATCGTAGCGGTAGTCACGACCCGTAAAATGATTTCGCTTTTCGTTGAAAGCGCGTGGTGTTTTGTTATATAAT
>JAITEX010000052.1 GCA_031281765.1 Eubacteriales Family XIII. Incertae Sedis bacterium
TATGTTATCCAATGCGGTAAGGATGTCCGCGATAAGCTTGCGGGGAAATTGCTATACGAGGCGCCATGCCGTTAATTACTATAAGCGTACCAATGGATATTAAGGTATAATATACTTACTTATGAACAAAGAACAACTTAACAATATTTTGCGTGATGCGTGCGTTTCTGCACAACAAATTTTCGGAAGTAATCTTTCGGCACTGATTTTGTATGGTTCTTTAGCATGAGTTTTTTCCATGATTGGAAAGACGATCTTCCGTTTTATCGCAATATATGGAATGAGGGAATAAAAATAAGTGCCTAACGAGAAACGAAAAGAGCTCGCCAATTATCGAATCGAAAGGGCAGTGACAGTATCAACGCCGCACAAGAGCTGTTAGTACAAGGTTTATACAGAGATAGCATCGACCCATCATAACCTACTTGTATGCAAAAACTTGACTTTTGTAGGTTATGTGATAGAATAATAAACGGGAAGAATATAAAAAAATGTAGAATGACGACGACATCATACTCTATCAGGACGAGAACGGCATCACGCGGGTTTCGGTGCGCTTCTCAGATGAGGACTTGTGGCTCACACAATCACAGATTGCCGAGATATATGACACCACGCAACAAAACATCAGCCAGCACATTGACGGCATATTAAAGGACGACGAACTGCCAGAGCAATCAACTCACAAGAAATTCTTGTTAGTTCAAACCGAAGGCAACAGACAGGTCAAGCGCGAGATAAGCCACTACAACCTCGACATGATTATAGCCATCGGCTATCGTGTACAGTCGCAGATTGCCACACGGTTCCGCAGGTGGGCGACAGAACGGCTGCACAAGTACATCCAGAAGGGCTTCGCAATGGACGACGAGCGATTGAAGCAAGGCGGGAACCGCTACTTCCGCGAGCTTTTGCGTAGAATTTTGACTCCGTAGCTGAATTATGATACAATTCAGCTATGGAGGATTGTGATGAAAATTTTATCTTCAGCCGAATTACGGAATAATTACCGCAAGGTCGCCGATGAATGCATCAGCACCGGCGAGCCGATTTATATTACAAACAATGGCGAGGGCGAATTGGTCGTCTTGTCTATTGAAGCGTACCGGGAAGAACAGACCCGGCAGAAAATCAAGAAGGAGCTCTTGCGCATCCAGGCCGAAAAGGCTGCGGGGAAGTTTGAATATATTTCTTATGATGAATTTGCCGAACGCATGAAAAGCGTCCCCATGGTAGCCGAGAAACTTGACGACATTGACGATTATGAGTGAAAACGCCTACCATGTCAAGGTCAGTATTCAGGCGTATTATGCGCTGAATGCGCACATGGAATTTCTCTCACGGGTCAATCCCGACGCTACCGGAAAACAGCGGAGGGAAATCCTTGCGAAAATTGCTTTACTGAGCCGTAATCCATATTTGTATCCCGTTTTTGATGCCGATCCCGACGTACCGGAATACCGAAAGATGGTAATCGGCCGCTACCTGATACTCTACGTCATAGATGAGGACGGTAAAACCGTCGGTGTCGACCTTATCTGGGATACACGCATGGATAATGTATTATAGCGTCATTCGTTGACGGAGAAGCGGAATACATCCGGGCGCGCATAATGGCCGACCACATCGAAATCCATGCGGCTGCGGATGATGAGGTCCAAATCCAGGTCGGCAATCAGAATATCCTCCTTGCCGAATACCGGGCCGGCGACGTAGTGTCCCATGGGACCTATGATGCAGCTGCCTCCGGCGCACATGACGTCGGGCTGGGATTTTAAATCGTCATAGCAGGCAAGGTCGGCGGGGTACATGGCTTTCTCAACGTACTGATTGCAGCCGATCACGAAGCAGCGGCCCTCGAGGGCGGTGTGCTTCATCGTGGATTGCCATTCCTCACGCGCGTCGGCGGTGGGAGCTATAAAAAGGGAAACGCCTTTTTCGTACATTGCCATGCGCGCCAAAGGCATGTAAAACTCCCAGCATATGAGGGCGCCGGTTTTGCCAAACGGCGTATCTATGACGGTCAGCGTGCTGCCGTCCCCCTCGCCCCAAATACAGCGCTCGGAGCCGGTGGGCTTCAGCTTGCGATGTTTCCCGAGAAGGGCGCCGGCCGGCCCGAAAAACAGGTTGGTACAGTATAAGGTCCCGTTCAGGCCGTTCTCGTCGCGTTCCGTTACGCCGATGGAAAGGTATAGTTCCGCGTCTTTGCAGGCTTTACCCAGGGCATCGGTAACGGGGCCCGGAACGGCTACCGAATTTTCATAATACCGCTGCCAGTCCCTGCGGCCCGCTTCCGTTCTGCTTCCGACCGTAAAGCCGAAGGAGAGGCCCCGCGGGTAGGCGGGAATGAACGATTCGGGAAATACAACCATATCGGCGCCTTTTCCTTTTGCGGTCTGAATCAATTCAACGGCCTTCCGCGTGGTGGCGTGCATATCAAAGATAACAGGCGCGGCCTGCACAACGGCTATCCGTACGGTGTTCGGTTGGTTTGACATGGCAGTTTCTCCTTTACTATGATTATCGCTCAAAACGGGTAAAAATGCTACGGGAAATTTGTTTTGACCATCCGCAGCGCCAAATTCCGAAAAAAAACACAAAAATAATTATTGCAAATATATTGACGTAGCTCTAATATATGGTATAATTATATCATTATGACAATCAATTTGACGCCGAAAAAAATAGTGCTTGCCGTCTGCGTTGTGGCCGTGCTTATCGCGGGCGGAATACTCTATATGAAACAGGTGCGAGATGCCGAGACTTTGGCCTATGTAGACCGCGCGGACGTGACAGACACGATGGAACAGGCCGGAGCGGACGGAGATGGAGACGGGGGCGGGGGCGCCGCCACAGAGTCGGCCGGGGAGGAAGGCGCAGACGGCGCCGAATCGGTCAGCCCGCCCGCGGAAACGAGCATATATGTCGATGTCGCCGGCGCCGTGAAGCATCCGGGCGTCGTGACAATGAGCGCGGGAAGCCGCGTATTTCAGGCGATTGAGGCTGCCGGCGGCGAGACGGACGACGCGGACACACGCGCGATAAACCTCGCGGCCGTTCTGAATGACGGGGAACATATTTATGTGCCGACAAAGAATGAGGCCGCCTCGGGGAATTATCCGCAAGGCGAAATACAAGGTTCCGCGGGCGGCTCCGGTGACAACGCGAAAATCAATATCAATACGGCGGACTCTACTGCGCTTCAGCAGCTGAACGGCGTCGGCCCCGCCACGGCGCAGAAAATTATCGATTACCGGAACGCAAACGGAAAATTCAAGACCATCGAAGCCCTGAAGAACGTCAGCGGCATCGGAGACAAGACCTTCGAAAAGCTAAAAGACGCCATCTGCGTGTAGGCGCCGCGCAAGCATCCCGTTCACTCGTATACCAATATTTCTCGATTTCAGGTATAATAGTAGTAGCATATGAGGTTGGAGGGAATGTAGATGCTTGAAAAGCGCAAAATGGAACGGATCAATGAACTGGCGAGAAAGCAGAAGTCCGAGGGTCTTTCCGAAGCTGAACAAGCGGAACAGCGTGAACTCCGGCAGGAATATCTTAAGAAGTTTCGATCAGTGTTTAAAAGCCAGCTTGATACTATCGAGTTTGTCGATGCTAACACGGATGATGACGCAGGTTCAGGCAAGCCGCATTGATTTGCGCGCTCAAAGGGACAGAAAAGTATGAGGAAGGGAAATGACAGAAGAAAAAAGAAACGTTTATCTTGATTATTCGGCGACGACTCCCGTCAAGGAGGCCGTGTTGAATGAAATGATACCATATTTTACGGAGAAATTCGGCAATCCGTCGAGTTTGTACACCTCTGGCCAGGAATCGAAAAACGCGATTACCGTTGCGCGCGAACGGCTCGCGGCGCTGATTGGCGCTGACCCGAAAGAGATATTCTTCACCTCGTCGGGGACCGAGGCGGATAATTGGGCGGTGATTGAAACCGCGTTTTCGAAACGCGCAAAGGGAAACCATATCATTACGACGAAAATCGAGCACCATGCGCTCTTGCACAGCGCGGAATATCTCGAAAAAGAGGGCTTTGAGGTGACCTATCTCGACGTTGATTCCGACGGGTTTGTCTCACTCGACGAGCTGAAGGACGCTATTACGGACAAAACCGTGCTGATCAGCATCATGTTCGCGAATAATGAAATAGGCACTATTCAACCGATAGCCGATATTGCGGCGATAGCGAAGGAGCGCGGCGTCATTTTCCATACGGATGCGGTGCAGGCGCTCGGCAATGTGCCGATAGACGTAAAGGAACTCGGCGTCGATATGCTCAGTATATCGGCACACAAAATTTACGGGCCGAAGGGCGTCGGCGCGCTGTATGTTCGTCGGAGCGTCAAGCTTCCCGAATTCATGCACGGCGGCGGACAGGAGACGGGCAAACGCCCGGGGACGGAAAATCTCGCGGGCATCGTCGGTTTCGGCAAGGCGGCTGAGCTTGCTCAGGCAAATCTGCCCGTTCATGCGAAACAGTTAGCTGAATTGCGCGATTACTTTATCGGCCGCGTCAAGAACGAAATACCGAATATCCGTATCAACGGGAGCCTCGAAAAACGGCTGCCCGGCAACGCGAATATCACGTTCAAGTTTATTGAAGGCGAGGCGATCCTCTTGCTGCTCGATATGGAGGGCATCTCGGTGTCCACGGGATCGGCGTGTTCGTCCGCGTCGCTTACGCCGTCGCACGTATTGGAGGCCATCGGCGTGCCGATGGAAGAGATACACGGCTCGATACGCTTTACGGTCGGCGATTTCACGACGAAGGACGACATCGACTATACGGTCGAAACGCTGAAAAAAGTCGTCGAAAAGCTCCGCAACATCTCGTCGCTGTCATAACAAGCAGCGCGCGTAATATAAATAATAAGTTGAAAGGATACGAATAATGTCAATGTATAACGATAAGGTAATAGACCATTTCACAAACCCGCACAATGTCGGCGAGCTTGAAAACCCTGACGGCGAGGGCACCTACGGAAGCCCCGTCTGCGGCGATATGATGAAGATTTCCATCCAGGTGAAGGACGACGTCATTACGGACGCGCGGTTCAAGACCTTCGGATGCGGCTCGGCAATCGCCTCGTCAAGCGTCGCGACGGATATGATTATCGGCAAGACCATCGATGAAGCTTTGGAGATCACAAACAAAGATGTGCTCGACGAACTCGGCGGCCTGCCTCCCATCAAGATTCACTGCTCCGTTCTCGCGGACTACGCGATAAAATCCGCGATTTATGACTATGCCCGGAAAACCGGTAATACGTACAAGGGGCTTGAGGGCTTTGACCCGAACGCCGATGAGGACGATGTAAGCCACGGCTGCGATATTGAAAGCAGCGTGGACGCCATGGTTTCGGAGTTCAAAGGGTCGCAGAAGAAGGAGATTCACGGGTAGCCTAAAACATAATGAGCGCTCTGGTCGGGCAGACGGGGGCGCAGTACCCGCAGGTCAGGCAGACGGCGCTGTCTATTTCGGCAACGCCGGCAGGCGACAGTGAAATCGCCTTGTTCGGGCAGCGTTTGATGCAGGCGCCGCAGCCCTCGCAGTCTCCCGCGTCAATTCTCATAGTCTTTTCGCTTATATCCGGCGCATAATTATCCGCCAACCGGTTTTCCGCATATTCGATGAGGCGGTCGACTTCCTCAGGGGTCCCGAGGCCGACCATTATACTTGAAATTCCGGGCAGATCCCGCACATAATCAAGGGCGGCGCGGTAATCCGCCACATGGTTTCCACCCCCGAAGGCTTTCATCGCGAATACGCCTTTTCCGCGCTCCGCATTGCGGCGTATAGCAGCGGCCATTTCCTTCGCGGTCCCGGCGCCGGCGCCATGCCGGATACCGAGGCCATACTTGTTTATCAATGGGAAAAGAATATCCGATTCAGCAAGCTCAGCGTTCAGTTTGGCCGCATCCACATGGTGGGTCGAGAGGCCGATGGCGCGGATGATACCCTTGGCTTTCAAATCGTTCAGGCACTCCCACGCGCCCGCGCGGCTTTCGAAATCCGGCGCCTCCCGTACCTCATGCAACAGGAAAATATCCGCCACATCGCGGTCAAAGGTCCGGCGGTAGTCCTCAACAGCCGCAAGCATACCCCTATAGTCGCGCGCAAGCGATTTTGACGCGATAACGGGTACCTGCACAGTGGCGGCCGCCGTTTTCAGCGCGAGCCGTATCTGAGGGTAGGTCTCGTAGTATTCCGCCGTATCGAGGAAATTGATGCCGCGTTCAAGGGCATAGCGAACCAGTTCGGCGCCGTGTTCCACGGAATAATTAAGTTGCGTGCGCCCCACGGTCAGCACGCCCATACCGACCGGCGTCACCTCTATACCTGTATTGCCTAATATATGCTTTTCCATATGTTTATTATACGTCATCTATGATAAAATTATAGTTCAGACAATCAGACAAGGAGAAAAAGATGAAATATATCGGACTCAATGAACTCAGGGATCTATTCAGGGAATTTTACGTAGCGAAGGGGCATTTCGCGCGCGAGAGCTTCTCGCTCGTGCCGTCGGGGGATAAGAGCCTGCTGCTCATAAACTCCGGCATGGCGCCGATGAAGCCGTTTTTCGCGGGGCTTGAAACGCCGCCGTCGAAACGCATGGTGACCTGCCAGAAGTGCCTGCGCACGGGCGACCTCGAAAATGTAGGCTATACGGCCCGGCACGGGACTTTCTTTGAAATGCTCGGCAGTTTTTCGTTCGGGGAGTATTTCAAGAAGGAATCGCTTATCTGGGGCTGGGAATTTTGTACCGAGGTTCTCGGTATGCCGGTCGACAAGCTGTGGGCGAGCATATACGAAGATGATGACGATGCTTATGAGATTTGGGTAAACGACGTCGGCATCGACCCCGCGCGCGTGGTACGCATGGGCAAGGAAGATAATTTCTGGGAAATAGGCACGGGGCCCTGCGGGCCGTGTTCCGAGGTCTATTTCGACCGCGGTGAGAAATTCGGCTGCGGTTCGGCGGACTGCCGCCCCGGCTGTGAATGCGACCGCTATGTGGAGTTTTGGAACCATGTGTTTACGCAGTTCAACCGCGATGAAAACGGCAATTATACGCCGCTCGCTCATCCGAACATCGATACGGGCCTCGGGCTCGAGCGCCTTGCCTGTATTATGCAGGATACGGATTCCATCTTCGATGTGGACACGATACGGACCATACTCACGGAAGTGACGCGTCTCAGCGGGGTGGAGTATAGGAACGGCGAGGCGAAAACGGACGTTTCTATTCGTATAATAACGGACCATATCCGCTCGGTCACCTTCCTTATCTCCGACGGCGTGATTCCCTCGAATGAGGGCAGGGGCTACGTGCTGCGCAGGTTGCTGCGCCGCGCCGCCGTACACGGCCGCAAACTCGGCATTGAGGGGACCTTCCTTGCGTCTTTAGCGGACAAGGTGATAGAGGTATCGGGTGGCGAATACAAGGAAATTATTGAAAACAGCGCGTCCATCAAGAAGATAATCCAGGTGGAGGAGGACCGGTTCGCGGTCACGATAGACCAGGGGTATGAACTGCTCGACGGATATATCGCGAAGATGAAAGCGGAGGGAACGAACGTTCTGTCCGGCGACATTGTGTTCAAACTCTATGATACGCATGGTTTCAATCCGGAACTGACGCGCGAAATACTCGAAGAACACGGAATGGATATAGACGAGGACGGCTATAAAGCGGAACTGAAACGCCAACAGGAGACCTCGCGCAGCAATATGAAGGTCTCCGAGGATGCAGCGTGGTCCGAAAATGACCAAATAATCATTGATCTGCCGAAAACAGAGTTTGTCGGCTACGAAACGCTGACCGCAAAGGGTAGGGCGCTGCGTCTCATCTCCGGGAAAGAGGCGGTAACGGAGGCTTCTGCGGGCGAGCGCGCGGGCGTCGTGCTCGACAGGACGCCGTTTTATGCGGAGGGCGGTGGTCAGTCGTCCGACCTCGGCATACTGGAAACCGCGGATGCTCGGGCGCGTGTGATTCACGTCAGCAAGGTACACGACGTCTTCATTCATCAAGTAGAAGTTTTGAGCGGCGTTTTGAAATTCGGCGATGAAGTGACGGGCACGGTTGAGGCGGTCTTGCGCAACAGGACCGCGAGAAACCATACGGCGACGCATCTGTTGCATAAGGCGCTGCGGCTTACCCTCGGCGACCATGTACGGCAGGCAGGTTCGAGCGTCGACCCGGATGAGCTGCGGTTCGACTTCACCCATTATGAGGGCTTGAACGCGGAGCAGCTTGAAGCGGTGGAGCAGACCGTAAACCGTGCCATCGATGAATTCCGGCCCGTAAAAACAGCGCTGATGACACAGGCCGAAGCGAAGGAATATGGCGCTATAGCGCTCTTTGACGAGAAATACGGCGACACAGTGCGCGTAGTCGAGGTCGACGGCTTCAGCACGGAACTCTGCGGCGGTACGCACGTAGAGAATTCCGGGCAGATCGGCGCGTTCAAAATCGTATCGGA
>JAITEX010000081.1 GCA_031281765.1 Eubacteriales Family XIII. Incertae Sedis bacterium
ATTTCCTTAAAGTCTTCGTCCGTCAGCCACAGGCAGAACCCCGCGCCGAAATCGTGGTCATGCGAAAGCTCATCGTCAAACCCGAAGCACTCTGAGCCCTCGCCCGCGAGCCCGGCGGCTATTCTTCCCTTATATGCGGAAAACCGCGATAAAACCATATCGCGGCCATAGTCTTCATAATAGTTTCGCGCAAGCTCGAGCCCTTTCACAGATTGGCCTCCGCGTCCTCTATCGACGGAAAGCCGTAGAGGCGCACCATATTTTCTATGGTCATAAGCGCCATGTTCAGGCCCTCATGTGCAAGCTTTTCCGCATGGGTGTCGCAGCGTTTCAGCGTGCGCAGTGACATCGAGAGAAATTCGCCGAGCGTATAATTTTCAAACGACACCTCTCCGGCCGTCTCATCGGCCATAAGTTCCGGGCGGCCGCGCCCCGCGAGCTTGGGATAAACCTCCGCTATTTCGCGATGCCACTTCAGATGGCAATCGGTCAGCCTGCGCGCAAACGCGTACTTTTCTTCGCTGATATGCGGCAACTTCGCGCTGATTCGCTCAAATTCATCCGGAAGCGAATACGCCATCATATAGGCGTACTTATACGCAACGATATTCTCGCCCTTGCTCTCCGCAAGAAAGAGGTCGTCGAGATAGCTCTCAAGGCTGTGCGCGTCCCAGGTCTCGAATTGGCTGCGCCGCATAATGTCGAAGGTGACGGGGTCGTCCTGGCAGGCCGCCCGACCCCCGATATTTTTCACCTCGGAGAACATACTCCACTCAAGCTCGACTATCGCGTCGATATATTCGTTCATTATTTACCCCTTTAGCAGCTCTATCAACTCTGTGCGTACGGACTCCGTATTCGGGTCATCCTCGCCGTATATCTTTTCAAACAGTTCCGCCGTCTTCGACAGATACCGTTTCGCGTTCTCCCGGTCGCCTGTTTTTTTCATACTGCGCGCGAGATTGCGGCAGGTCATCGCGTAGTCCGCGTTCTCCCCGAAGACGCGACCTATTTTTTCGAGCGTCTGCTTCCAGATTTCAGCGGCGCCCGCGTAATCCCCCGCGAAGGCTTTCAGCAGCGCGCTATTGTTCAGAGCGGCCGGGTAGTGCGCGCTTTCCGTGTCCGCGGACTCGAATATCCGCAGCGCCTCGTCCAATGCGGACGCGGCTTTGTCCGTCTCCCCGAGCCTGATATATATGGAGGCGAGATTCGTTTTCGCCGTCGCGAGTTCGTCGGAAAGCGAGGCGTCCTGTTCGAGCTGCCGTATCGTTTCCTCCGATACCTCTGCCGCGTCTTTCAGCTTGCCCTCGCTCAGGTACAGCGCCGAGAGATTGTTCAGGACGCCGGCGTAGAGATAGGGCGTCGTCTCCGGCAACGCGCGGTAGACGGCCATCGACGTTTCGTAGCCTTTCAGCGCGTTTGCCGTGTCGCCCATCATGCGGTAGGTCGTCGCGAGATTGTTCATCGTCGTTGCGAAATTCAGCGACACGGAATCCCCCGTCTCGCTGATAAGCTCCGCCGCCTTTTCAAAGGCCGTCGCGGATTCCTCAAAGCGGCTCACGCCGCGCAGGAACGACCCGAGCTCGTTATACAGTATAATAAGCTCCGCTTCGTCCTCCGCTTTGGCGACGCGCTCCCGCAGAAACGCTTCTACATCCGCGCCGGACGCGTATACTTCATCAAGTTCTTTGTAAATATCCATGATTGCACCACCGTTATTTTATCACAGGTTTATTATGGCGCCGCGTCACCCGCCGAAGGATTTCGGGAAGATTTTGACCGTGTCCCCGTCCTTCAGCGTCACATCGTTGTCCGCGTGCTTCTTGCCGCCTATCGTAATAAACCCGAACTCCTTCGCGAAGCCGGCTTCAGCCTCGAATTTTGCCATCGCTTCCTTTGCCGTGCAGCCATCCGGCAGCTCGAACGTCGAGCGATTCTGCCAATTATTAAACTTGCGCAGCATGCCGACAAACTCAAAATTTACCTTCATATTTATTGCACCATTCTCATTACAATCCTATATACTCACCGTAGACCACTCTCGCCGCTTCTCCGTCCTTCACGCCCTCTATAATAGCCCGGCCATCCGGGAAGAGTTTGAATTTTACGCCCTGCCCTTCGAAACCGAGCGAGAATTTTGTAAGGCGCACCGCGCCGATTTTTTCGAGGCGCGGGCCGAGGCTGTCAAAATCCGCCTTGACACTTGCGCCCGGGACCACCTGCCACGCGTCGTGGCCGCAGAGGCTCGTTTGATAGGAACCAGCCGGCCTGTCGAGCAGTTCATAGCGCCCGTGTACGCAGACGGGGCAGTCGGGGTTCTTTTCGACCTCGATAAATTCGAACATATTCTCCCACACGTCCGCCGCTATGTAACTACGCGAAACCATATCGTCCGCGCCCGTCAGAATCTTCAGCGCCTCCGCGGATTCGTAGGCGGCGATAACGCCCGTAATAGGATTGATAACGCCGACCGTGCTGCAGGTCGGGTAGGAACCGGGCGCCGGCATCTCCGGCATGAAGCAACGGAAACACGGCGCGTCGCCGTAGAGGACATTCATCGTCGCGCCACCGCTCATAAGAACGCCGCCGTATATCCAGCGGACACCATGTTTGTGGCAGGCTTCGTTGATAAGGAAGCGCGTTTCGAAATTGTCCGTGCCGTCGATGACGAGATCGACGTCTGCAATATACTTCTCTATATTAGACGAATTTACATCCGCCGTTACGGGCTCGATGGTGACGCTCGAATTTGCATGGCGCAGCTTCTCATATGCGGCTTCAACCTTCGGCAGGCCCTCGCGCGCGTCATCCTCCGTAAAGAGTATCTGCCGCTGCAGGTTGACGGTTTCCACGACGTCGCGATCGATAAGGCGCAGGAAGCCTACGCCCGCGCGGCACAAATCGTTCGCGATAAGGCAGCCGAGCGCGCCCGCGCCGATAATGCAGACGCGCGAAGCGGCGAGCTTCTCCTGCCCTTCCGCGCCAATCTGCTCGAATGTCATCTGCCGTGTGTATCTTTCGTTCGTATTCATATTTTTTGTTTCTCAGTTCCCGTATTCCGCCGTGATTTCGCGCAGCGCGTCCGCGCAGCGCAGCATATCATCCTCCGTATTGAAGTATCCGGGGCTGATTCTCACCGTGCCGCCGGATGTATCTGTTCCGAGCGTCCGGTGCGCGTCCGGTGCGCAATGCAGGCCCGCGCGCACGGCTATATCGAAAGACGTATCCAATATCATCGCGACTTCGGCGCAGTCCGCGTTTGCGATGTTCAGCGAGACGACGGGCATATGCCCGGCGCCGCCGGTTTCCGTACCCTGCCGCCCGTAAAGCGTGACGCCGTTTATCTCCCTCAGTTCACAGAGCAGCGCGTCCGTCAATTTTTTTTCATGCGC
>JAITEX010000083.1 GCA_031281765.1 Eubacteriales Family XIII. Incertae Sedis bacterium
ATCCTTCTTTTGTGAATTCTTGCGGAACCCGCAGTGGGCTCCCGCAGCCCTATAACCCTGTGGCGCGCAGACGCCGCCTTCGACATTCGCTGTCTTTGCCATATCGTCTCCTTGTATAACAATCGAATAAAAACATATTATACATTGAGCGACGCTGCAATGTCAATGAGATGCCGTATATTTATAATCAATAATGAATAATTATACTTTATATAATATCCTTTGACAGGGCGATGCGCAGGGCTTCCATATTATTGTCCGCGCCGAGCTTCTCGTAAATGATCCCGAGCATGGCTTTGACCGTATTGACTGATATGCCCCTATACGCGGCGATTTCCGTACGGGAAAGCCCCTGGGCTATATCCTGAAGAACCTCCTTTTCGCGTACGGTCAGCGGTTTTTCCCCGTCCTTACCGGTATCCTGCCGATACCGGGACTTGACATAGGCCACACGTTTGGCATATGTCGTCGCCTTGCTGCGAATCAGTTGGAGCCACACGACGGGAATGACGCCATCCTCTTCGCGTAATGCCGCGCCGGCAAGGGACCTCATATGATTGCCCATTTCGATAAAGGGCATATCGAGCGCGTTCGGAGCGGACAGCTCATATGCCCTGTCCAACGCCTCGAGCGCTCCTTTCCGGTCCTTCAGGTTGTAGAGGCAGACCGCCTCGTTTACCGCCATCGCCACGCGTCCAAAGAGGAAGGTGCGTATACCGTGCGTTGTCGGCCTGCGGTCAAGAAACGCGAGTAGCGCGTGAAACCTTTTTTCCGCGATGCAGCATTTCAGTTTCGACACATCCTCAAGCCCTGTAATAAAGGAACCCGCCTCGGACGACGCAAAATCGCTCTTGATCCATGCCGCGATATTCTCCGTTTCGCCTATCGACGCCAGGTACCAACTCATCACCTCTTCCCGCTGTATCCGTTCCATATACATATTTGACTTGCTTACAAGCTCGTCATACTGCGATATTATTTCTCCGATTTTCTCGTATCTGCCCCGGCACAGGTTCATGCGCAGGAGCAGGAACAGCGCCCGGCCCTCGACATAGGTCTGCCCTTTTTCCCGCGCTTTCAAAATGCTCTGGAGCGCGTACCTTTCGCACGTGTCCATGTCGTTGCGGTAATAGGCGACTTCCGACATTGTCAGGTCGTCGCAGCCGTAGAGGCAGCCGCCCAGCGCGTGGCCGACAAAGGGTATCGATTTTTTGATTTCCGCGATGAATTTCTCCGGTTCGCCTTTCCCGCTATTTCCCACCACGCACGCATAGGGGAGGATGGACGCGTTCACGAACTCCGGCGCCTTGCCCGCGCCGGCTTTTTCTCCATACTCATCCGCCCTTTGGAAGAACGTCGCGAATTCGTATTCGCCCGTGCCTAAAGACCGTAATATATTCGCAAACCCGAGATTGCAGTACAGCCAGAGAAGCGTGACCGCATCCTCTTTCGAGACTTCCCCCGCCTCCATCTCCGCGATGGCATCCTTGAGTTTTTCAATCGCCTCATCGTTCCTTCCGAGCGCCATCAGCAGTCTCGTGTATAATATGTGCGCGGGCGGGTTCTCCGTAAAGACGCGCTTATCCGCGCGTTCAAAAATGCCGAGAAGATAGATTCCCGTGTGGAAATCCATATCGAGCTGCGTCAGATCGGCAATGTCTATTATTGAAGCGTAATCGCCCATCTTTTCATAATATCCCATCGCCTCGAGCCGGTAATTATTCTCCGCGCACCAGTCCGCCGCCGTTTTGTAGGCCGCCTCTTTTTCCTCGTCGGTCAAAAGGCCGCTTTTATCCTTCAGAAACTCCAGCAACATATGATGCAGATGGTAGGCGCACATATAGGTATCGTAACGCACCATGGACGTCGTCTTAATGGCGTCCTCTATGAGCTTCTCCCCATTCGGAAACGAATACACGAGGCTGTCGGGGAGATGGTCGAGCAGCGAAAGCTTTACGAAAAACTTCTTCATCTCTTCGGATGACGAATCAAAGAAATTATCCTCAATGAGTTTTGTCATATTGCGCCGTATCATGCCCCGGATATTCTGCATCGCGTCCGGACGTTTTTTGACGAGCTTGCAGGCGAGGTTTACGAGGTGCGCAAGCCCTTCGCTCGCGCGGTAGATTTCCGCTACGAGAGCAGGCTTCGCTTCAACTTCGAGCATCGTCAGGTAATCGGAAATTTCCGTTTCCGTAAAGAGCAAATCCTTTTCATCGATGATTTTGAAGTCCTCGTCCGACGTTCCCATGTCATAGGGGGATAGCGTTTCGTTCCTTGAAATGAATATATGGGACGCGGAAGGCAGCGGCGTCTCGGTAAGCGCGAGCAGGAAGGACATGACCTCGGGGTTGCTGATGAGATGCACGTCGTCAAACACAAAGACATACCGCGTATTCGGCTTCAGTATGTTGCAAATGCTGTCATAATGTATCGCGTGCCGTTCCGGGGAGCTCGGGAATCCGATTTTCGCAAACGACAAGCCCATATCACTGTTTAATTGGGAAACCATGTTGCACATGGTCTCCCAAAACCTCGACGGGTCGTTGTCCGATTCGGATAGCTGCATCCAGGTGATACGGGCGTCAATGCCCATGAGATAAGAATACACAGCATATGACTTGCCGCAGCCGGGCCCTGCGTACACGAGGGTGACAGGCTTTTCGAGCGCCTCCGACAGAATCGCATCGATACGCGGTCTCGTCATTATGTTGCTTTTTGTGGGCATATTCCCTGTTGCGCTGATGTCCGTTCCGGGCATAAGTAGGACACCCCCTCTTTCAGCAGCATATTCTTGACTGATACGTGGATTGATATGTTCAGTATAGTACAGTGTTTTGCCCGCTGTCAACGGCAAAGCGGCCCTGCTTAAGGCGAAATCCCGACCGCGCTTCAAAAACGAGGTGTATTTTGCGACGCCCGATAGTTCTTTTCGGAGGTGTCCTGAGATAGCGGCACATAGTATGCTATAGCCATGACAAGACGAATCCTGCAACGGCAGGTCATCATACAAAATTGAGACATAGGGGGATCATACTAATGAATACAAGAATCAAAGCGCTTTTTGGCGTGATGCTGGACATGATTGCTTTTCGCGATGATGTCACGGGCGGGCATTTGGACCGCACCTGCAAATATCTCGAATTGCTCATAGGGAGGCTTTTCGAAACGGATCTCTACCGCGATACTTTGCGCCAATGGGATATTGAGTTGGTCATAAAATCGGCCGCGCTGCACGATGTCGGAAAAATCGCCATCAGCGAGGAGCTTCTGCAGAAGCCGGGGAAGCTGACACGGGGCGAATTTGAAATCATCAAAACGCACGCCGCGCTCGGCGTCGAGATACTCGACCGGATAGACCTCCCCGCCGGGAAAAGGCGCCTTATCAGCCATGCGCGCATCATCGCCGGCGCGCACCATGAAAAATGGGACGGGTCAGGCTATCCTTGCGGCGCCTATGGCAACCACATACCGCTTGAAGGCAGACTGATGGCGATAGCGGACGTCTATGACGCACTCATATCGAACCGGCCCTACAAGCAGGCCGTCAGTCCGGGCGAAGCCGCGCGCGTCATCGAGGACGGCAGCGGAACGCATTTTGACCCGCAGCTTGTCGAGGTATTCCGCGATGTCGCGCCCCTGTTCGCAAGCGTCGCTTCCGCATACGCGGGACGCCATACGGACGCCTACGAGGTAAAGGAGTCGTACCGGGAAGGGGCGCTGGCGTCATAAGCGGCTTCATATGGTACACTTAATACTATGGAGACTACTGCGGACAATATAGTTTTAAAGGATATGACGCTTGCGGAGCTGACGGGCTACTTCGTTGCTCTCGGCGAAAAACCGTTTCGCGCGAAGCAGGTGTATAAGTGGCTGATGAACGGCGCCGCGACGTGGGACGAAATGTCAAATATTTCGCTTGACCTGCGCGCGCGGCTTGCGGAAACCTGCCTGATAGACACCCTGAGCGTCACGGATATAGCGGTATCCGAAATCGACGGGACACGCAAGTACCTGTTTCAGACGCGCGACGGCCTTTTCGTCGAAGCCGTACTTATGGAATACTATTACGGCTGGTCCGTCTGTATCAGTTCGCAGGCGGGCTGCCGCATGGGCTGCCGTTTCTGCGCCTCGGGCCGGCACGGGCTTCAGCGAAACCTGACGCCGGGCGAGATAGCCGACCAATACCTGATCTGCGAGCGCGATGTGCGCCTTGGATACGACTCCTACGGGCGCGCCCTCGGCGGTGCCGGGCGCGTGAAGTACGTGAAGCATACGGACGATGAGGGGAAAAACCGCATCGGCCATATCGTCATGATGGGCGTCGGCGAACCCTTCGACAACTATGACAATGTCCTGAAGTTTCTGACCGGTGTGACCGCGCCCGAGGGGCGGAACCTCGGGCGGCGGCAAATCACGGTTTCCACCTGCGGGCTGATAGAAGGCATGCGGCGTTTTATGGCGGATCTGCCGCAGGTCAACCTCTCGCTTTCCCTGCACGCGCCGAATGACGAAATACGCGCGCGCATTATGCCCGTCGGGAAACGGCACGGCGTACGGGAACTCGTCGATTTCGCGCGGGAGTACGCGCAGACGACCGGCCGCCGCTTTACGTTTGAGTACGCGCTGTTCGACGGTGTGAACGACAGCGTCGAATGCGCGGACGAGCTCGCGGACCTGCTGCTCGAAGAGGCGGCTGACAGACCCCGCCCGCTCTCCGC
>JAITEX010000175.1 GCA_031281765.1 Eubacteriales Family XIII. Incertae Sedis bacterium
ATCAGGGAAGCCGAAGGGGAAATAGAGCGGGTCGGAATAGACATGGCGGCGGACGCGGCGCGCGGCGCCGACATCGTTTTGTTTGTCGCGGACGGCAGCGCCGGGGTGGACAAGGACGACAAAAAAGTCGCGGAGATAGTCGCGCCGTCCGGAGAAAAAACCGCGCTGCTTATCGTTTCAAAATCGGACATGCGTCAAGTAATTGACTTGACGGAAGCCGGAAAGCTGATGCCGTTCGCGAAAGCGATTTTCGTTTCGTCGGTGACGGGCGACGGAATCGCGGAACTTGAGGACGGAATTGCGGACCTCGTATTCGGAGGGAAAACCGCTTCGCGGGAGAGCCTTCTCGTCGCCGATGTGCGCCAGAAAAATCTCCTAATCCGGGCCGAATCGGAAGCCCTCGAAGCGACGCACGCGCTCCGCTCGGGAGAGCCGCTCGACTTCGCGGAAGTGAATATAAAGGCAGCCTATGACGCCCTCGGAGAGATAATCGGGGAGACGGTGACGGAGGATATTCTGGACCGGGTCTTTGAGAGATTTTGTATCGGGAAGTAAGTTTTGGCGGGCGGAGTCTTTGAGAGATTTTGTATTTGAAGGTAAGTTTGGAGAGCGAATTTTTTGCCCGGAGGTGCGGGGGAGAGCCGTGATTCCGGGCTGAAATGAGGCGGGAAATGAGAGAGAATTGCGGGGAAATAGAGGTGAATGTGCCGGGGGATGAGGCGAGTATGTGCCGGTGAGGTGTTGGTTTACATAATCTTGATGACGTAAACTAAGCCGGCGAGCGCTCACGGAAAGGATTATAGCGTTACGAAAAAGTGCAAAAAACGCTAATATCGTCTAAATGCGATGGAAAACGAAATTATAAAACAAAACACGGAATATGACGTCATAGTTGTCGGCGCGGGGCACGCAGGCTGCGAAGCGGGGCTCGCCGCGGCCCGGCTCGGTTGTCGCACGCTTGTGCTGACTATCAGCTTGGAATCCGTCGCGCACATGCCGTGCAACCCCTCGATAGGAGGGACGGGCAAGGGGCAGCTCGTAAAGGAGATAGACGCCCTCGGCGGAGAGATGGGGCTCGTCATCGACAAGACCTTTATCCAGAGCAGAATGCTGAATTTGACGAAGGGGCCGGCGGTCCGTTCGCCGCGCGCGCAGGCTGACAAACAGCGCTATCATGAGGAGATGAAACTGACCCTTGAGCGGCAGGAAAACCTCGATCTCGTGCAGGGAGAAGTCGTCGAAATTTTGTTCGGCGGGGAGGGCAGCCGGAGTCCCGACAGTGCGGAATTGGGAGAAAATGGACCGGCCGTCGGAGCGGTTCGCGCGGAGGCTACGGAGGCGGATTTGGAAAAGCCTGGCATGGCTCCCGGGACAGAAAAAACGAGACCGGAAGCGAGCGGCATGAACGCTACTGTCAAGAAAAATACTTGTCAAGATGACTTTTCCGGTTTGCCGTCCGTCGCCGGAAAAATCCACCCGCGTGATGAGGGCGGTAAAAACGAAAGAGATGGTGCGGGCAAATTTGTGCGCGGCATTTTGACAAAATCAGGGACGGTGTATTCGGCGCCGGCAGTAGTGCTCGCGACGGGCACCTATCTGAATGCCCTCGTTCATGTCTCCGGCCGGATGTGGCACAGCGGCCCGTCGGGCATGACCCCGTCGCTCGACCTCGCCGCTTCGCTCGAAGAATCCGGAATCGGCCTGCGGCGATTCAAGACGGGGACGCCGGCTCGCGTACTCGCGTCGTCGCTCCGCTATGACGGGATGCAGGAGCAAAAAGGCGACGAGGAAATCATGCCGTTTTCATTTATGAACGATGATGTCGCGGACAACAAGATCTCGTGTTGGCTCACGTGGACGAACCCGAAAGCACACAAGATAGTGGCGGACAATATCGACAAGACGGCTCCGTACGGAGGTCATACGACGGGCGTCGGCCCGCGCTACTGTCTCTCCATTGAGGATAAGGTGAGCCGCTTTCCGGAGCGCGAACGGCACCAGATATTCCTCGAACCGGAGGGGCTTTCCACGGAGGAAGTCTATGTGCAGGGTATGAGTACGAGCCTGCCCGAAAATCTTCAGCGGGAGTTTTATCGTTCCATCGCCGGTCTCGAGGAAGCGAAATTTTCGCGGTACGCCTACTCGATAGAGTACGACTGTATCGACCCGACGCGCCTGAAAAAGAGCCTCGAATATCGCGGTATCGACGGGCTGTTTTGCGCAGGCCAAATCAACGGCAGCTCCGGCTACGAGGAGGCGGCGGCGCAGGGGCTTATCGCGGGGCTGAACGCGGCGCGGAAAGTTCTCGGCAAGATGTCGTGGACGCCGGACCGATCGGAAGCATATATAGGGGTCCTTATCGACGACCTCGTGACGAAGGGTACGAATGAGCCCTATAGGATAATGACGTCCCGGGCCGAATTCCGTCTGGTCCTCCGGCAGGACAATGCTGACCTGCGCCTGACGGCCGCGGGTTATGAGCTCGGGCTCGCGAGCCGGGAGCGGTATGAGCGGTATCTGAAAAACAAGGATGATACGGAACGCGAAATCGAGAGGCTGCGCACGGGGCAGGTATCCCGGGCGGCGACGGATGAGTTTATACGGGGATTGACCGGAGACGGGGTAGAGGTGGATGAATTTATACGGGGAAAGGATGCCGGGGGCCGCATAAGCTATGCCGAACTGTTGAAACGGCCGGAAGTTAGCTGGAAATCGCTCTCGGAAGCCTTTGGGCCGTGGGAGCAGGTTTCCACCTATGCGCGGACGCAGGCCGAAATACAGATAAAATATGAGGGTTATATCTCAAAACAGGAAAAACAGATAGAAAAATTCCGGAAGCTTGAACACCGCTTGATTCCGGAGGGAATAGACTATCTTTCGCTGAACGGGCTCAGGAACGAGGCGAAGGAGAAGCTCGACGCGCTGCGGCCTACGTCCATCGGCGAAGCCGGCCGCATTTCCGGCGTATCGCCGGCCGATATTGGCGTACTTTTAGTGCATATCGAGCGTTTGGGGCGGGAAAAGAACGAAGGGTAAGAAATAAGACGGAGAGGTAAGCAGGAATAAGAAAGATGAGAGATGAACGCGAAAAATTGATACAGGCGCTGAGAACCTTGGGTTTTGGCGGTTCCGGCCCTGCAGAAGCGGCCGAAGTAACCGAGGCCGCCGAAAAGATGCTGGAATTTGAAAACCTCGTTCTTGAACGCAACGAAACCATCAATCTGACAGCCATTACGGACAGGGACGAATTCCTGACAAAGCATTTGGTGGATTCCTGCTCCTGTTATGGCTGGCCGGAGATAGCGGCTGCCGCGCGCATCGTGGATATAGGCACGGGCGCGGGCTTCCCGGGCGTGCCGCTTGCCCTGCTGTACCCCGAAAAACAGTTTGTGCTGATAGATTCGCTCGGAAAACGGACGGATTTCATTACGGAAGCGGCGCAAAAGCTGGATATTTCGAACGTGGAGGCCCTGCATATGCGCGCCGAGGACGCCGGCCGCGACCCGGGCCTGCGCGAATCCTTTGACCTCTGTGTGACGCGCGCCGTCGCGGCCCTGCCCGTACTCGAAGAATACTGCCTGCCTCTTGTGAAAACAGGCGGTTTCCTGTACGCCTACAAGACGCAGAACGCCGAGGGCGAGCTCGCGGACGGAACGCTCGCGCGCAGCCTTTTGGGCGGTTCACGCGACGCGGAATCGCGGCCCATCGGTCCCCGGAGAGACATGAAGGCGCGCATCCTTGAGGGCCCCGGCCCAATAAAGGGCGCCGAAAACGGTGGTTCCGCTGCAGCGAAACTCGTCGGTCCCGGTGACCTGCCCTTTTCGCGCCGCATCTTTATTATAAAAAAGGAACGCCCCACCCCCGCTTCCTACCCGCGCAAAGCCGGCGTCCCCGCAAAGATACCGCTATAGGCTGGATTCAGCAAATTATAAAAAAGGAATGGATAATGACGGATTTTGTGATGCAGGTGATGATGGCGGTGAACCTTGTGCCGGAGGGAAGCGTGGTTTCATACGGCGACGTGGCGGCGGCCATCGGCCGGCCGCGGGCGCACCGCGCCGTTGGGAACGCCTTGCACAAGAACCCTCTGCCCGTGGAAACGCCGTGTCACCGGGTAGTTCATGCGGACGGGCGGCTTGCGCCCGCCTATGCTTTCGGCGGTATCGGCGCACAGCGGAACCTTCTGTTACAAGAGGGCGTAGCCGTTGTAAACCATACCGTTGATATGAACGAATACCGCTGCGCGGATCTCCCTGCCCGGTATACCGGGGCCTACGGGCAAAAAGCACGTAAGCATAAAAATTTTTATTGCTCCACATATTGACACTTCAAATAATAAAAAATAGCCGCCCGACTTTGCCGTCAAACAGAAATAACGTCATTTTGTTTACGGCCTTATTGCAGCTCCTTTTCTATGCGCGCCCAGGGCAGGCCTATGACGTTTTCGATGTCGCCGTCCACGCGCGCGACGTTTACCGACCAGGAGGACTGCACGGCATAGGCGCCGGATTTGTCAAAGGGCTGTTCTTCACGGATAAACCGCCATATTTCTTCATCCGGATAGTCCTTAAACGTGACTTCCGTGACATCAGCGAAGCGCTGTTCGGCGCCTGACGCGAGGTCTATCAAAGACACGCCCGTAATGACGCGGTGTGTGGTGTTTCGCAGGAGGCTGAGGATGCGGAATGCGTCGTCCGCATCCGCCGGCTTCCCGATAAGGCCGTCCTTGTCTATCACCGTATCGGCCCCGAGTATTATCACGCGTTTTTCGTAATTCCCGCCGAGGGCGCGGAGCCTCTCATACACTTCGGCCGCCTTCATATGCGCTATCCGCATGGCGAGTTCATCTACGCTGCTCTGTTCGCTATCCGCCGCACCGATGCTCTCGTCGGCATTTGACGGGATTATTACAGGATTGATTCCATGGGCGTTCAATATATCACGCCGCCGCGGTGACGCGGACGCGAGCGCTATCGTTACGCTATACGCGGGATGTTCGGGGGCTGTTTTGCCTGAATCCCCTTGGGGTTTCGGCTTCCGCGGGTGCCAGCCTTTCGCGACGCGCTTCTCCTGCTCGTGCAGTTCCACGATGGTCCAGAAACAGGTAAAGGCGATTATCGCGAGGATAACGGATAGATAGGGGTTCGCGATAAGCATGGACGCGGTCGTGAAAGCAAGGCCGCAGACGAGGAAAAGCGGCCAGATTTTCTTGCCGATGTGATACTCCGTTTTGACGACCAAGGGGTGAAAGAGGCCAATTATGACGAAAGTCACTATACCGACCACCGGCCCGAGAATGTGTATGGTCATAAATCCGAAATCTCCATTTTCATACCTTTATTATAAGGAATTTATGGATTATCGACAAGCGGCATGCGGGTTTTCAGCCGTTCAAGGACGGGGAAGTCCGCGCCGAGCCATTTGACGGAATAGAGTTCATCTGCGCCGAGCCAGGCGAATGCCGTGTGTTCGAGCAGCGAAAACGATTCGCTTTCTATGGTGCAGAGGAAGCAGTCCATTTTCAGGCGGAATTTCGGATAATCGTATACCGTTGTCGCAAAATATTCGTCTACCGAAATATCCGCCGCGAGTTCTTCTTTGATTTCGCGTCGCAGCGCTTCTTCGGGGTTCTCACCGGGTTCGACCTTTCCGCCCGGGAATTCCCACCAGCCCGCATAATCCCCGTATCCGCGCTGCGTGGCAAGCACTTTGCCGCCATGTATGATAAGGGCGCCGGAAACAAAGATTTCCGGCAGGTTGTCTTTCGCGTAAATGCCGATGTCGGCGGTATGGACAGCGCCCGCATAGACCGGGCCGTCCACTATGGCCAGCCCGATTTTCGGGAACGCGAAGGTGACGGTTTCGTCGGCCCGAATGGCATCGCCCCGTATATGCCCCGTATCGGAGTCGAGTCCGGATGGTATATCAACGGCTATCACATGGCAGCCGGGATGCCGGAAGTGGTATGCGTTCACGCATTCGATAACGGCCCGGAACTCACCGGCAACATCGCGCGTGAGACCGATGCCAAGCAGCGCGTCTATGATAAGATCCGGTTCGGATAAAAATGCGGAGCGCGCGTCAGAGGAGACTTCAACCCCGTAGTTTTGCGCGATTTCCCTCTGCTTGCTCGTTTCGCCGGTGAGTTTATGTTCATCGCCGACAAACAGGGCAACAGTCTTGATGCCGGCAAGGTGCAGCAAGCGTGCCACAGCAAACCCGTCGCCGCCGTTATTTCCCGCTCCGCAGATGCAGAGGGCGCGCTTTTCCTTCGTTTGTTTGTGACCGGGGGCGTCCGCTTCGGCCCAAAAGCGCAGTGCCGCGCGGAAAACCGCAAGAGCCGCCCGTTCCATAAGAACCATGGACGGAACGCCCTTTTCCTGTATCGTATACTCGTCGAGGGCTTTCATCTCGGCCGAGGATATATAAGGGCTTTGCAGCACTGTCTGTTCGTACATGGCTTACATTATACACTATACGGTTTTTTGGTTGCGTATGATCCGGATAAAATCTTTTGCTGCAAATTTGCCATTGAATTTACAGCAAAAGATTGATAGTATATGTGCGGAGGGATTGACAATGCCAAATATAAAAAAAATATCAGCCTTACGGAATTATTCTGAGGTGCTCGAAGAAGTTTCAATAGGAAGCCCGGTGTTTCTTACCAAAAACGGAGCGGGACGCTTTGCTGTGATTGATATTGAAGAATACAACTCACTCAAAGAATCACTGTGGCAACGTCTGTTTGCGGAATTGGATGAGGCTGTATCAAATGCGGAGCGGTTTGGATGGATTTCCGAAGATAAAGCGGATGCGTATATCAATGGAATAACCGCTCAATGATTATACTCGAATACTCTCCCGATGCGCTTCAAAAAATTGGAGCGATACAGTATTACATAGCCGAAGAACTTCAAAATCCGGCAGCTGCGTCGGCTACGGTATTAGACTTACGGGACCGTATACGTATATTGAAAACGTCACCTAAGCTCGGAGCATTGTTGTCATCACGTTTTGACAACGTGCCACAACAATATGCCGACGCTCGCTATTTTATTTGCGGACAGTACATTATTATGTATCTCTTTGATGGGTACATTGTACGAATTTTGCGGATATATCACCATAGCGAAGATTATGTTCGGCATTTACTAAAGTGAACTTTTCGATGTCGCTATTGAAAGTAAAATGACGGATAATAGTTCCCCTTGCATACAATTTCAGAATATGGTAATATATCAATATATTTTCATGTTTCACGTGAAACGTTGAAAATATACTCAAAACAAAAGATGATGTGTTTCACGTGAAACAGAGAGATAATATTTCGGTAATATGAAATAAAAAATGTTATGATACTATTATAGTCTTAGTTAATCGGAGTTTGTCGCTTTATTATGTAGGGAAGCTAATCATAATAGAGGGGAGCGAAAGCGAAGTGTCGAAGCTATACGGTAATATAAATTTAACAATGGCAAGGAGGACAGCACATTGGGTAAAGCTATAGCAATATTTAATCAGAAGGGCGGCGTGGGTAAAACCACGACGAACATAAACCTTGCGGCGTGCCTTGCGCTGAAAGGGGAAAAGATACTTATCATGGATATAGACCCGCAAGGCAACACCACGAGCGGTATGGGGTTCAAGAAGAATGAACTGGAGCATACCATGTATGATGTTCTCATTAACGATAAATTGGACCCGAATGAAGCCATACTCGATACCTCGATAGAAAATCTGAGGATACTACCCGCAAGCGTGGCTCTTGCAGGAGCGGAGATTGAGCTTGTTCAACTCGAATCCCGTGAACACCGGTTAAAAAACGCCGTCGATAGAGTCAAGGGCAATTATGATTACCTGTTTATCGATTGCCCGCCGTCACTCGGGCTATTGACAATCAATTCCCTTACTGCGGTAGACAGCGTTTTGATTCCTATACAGTGCGAATTTTATGCGCTTGAAGGCGTCACCCAACTTATGAGCACCATCGAACTTGTCAAACAGAGCCTGAATCCACGGCTTGAAATACAGGGCGTCATACTCAGTATGTTCGATGGACGAACGAACCTTTCAATACAAGTGGTCGAGGAAGTGAAGAAATTTTTCAAGGAAAAAGTCTATGCTACCGTGATACCGCGCAATGTGAAGCTTGCCGAAGCGCCGAGCTATGGCATGCCTATCATGGAATATGACCCTAAATCTCGCGGCGCGGAGGCGTATATGGAATTTGCGGAAGAATTTCTTGAGGCGGAAGAATAGGTGAAAGGGTAGGGCGGCAGTAAATGGTACAAAAAAAACCGGCGCTCGGTCGAGGCCTTGACGCATTATTCCGGGATAGCAGCATTGAAGTCCCTGTGACGCCGACGGCTCGCGAAGACGCGAAAACAAAAACAAAAGAAACCAAAAGAAAAGGTGAAGAGCCGGAAAACAGCATCCTTTATATTGAAATAGACGAAATCAAACCGAACAAATCGCAGCCACGATTCAAGTTCGACGACGATACGATTCAAAACCTTGCGGATTCGATAGCGTCCCATGGCGTCCTTCAACCCGTAATGCTGAAAAAGTCGAAGCAGGGGTATGAACTTGTAGCGGGAGAACGCCGCTGGCGGGCGGCACGGAAAGCCGGATTAAAAGTAATCCCCGCTATTATACGAGAACTGAACGCCGAAGAGAACGCTCTTTTTGCGATAGTTGAGAATATGCAGCGGGAGGATTTGAATCCCCTCGAAGAAGCGATGGCCTATCGCCGAATCATAGATGATTTTGGCATGACACAGGAAGCAGTTGCAAAAAATGTCGGAAAAAGCCGGCCCTATGTCGCAAACGTACTTCGTATCCTCAAACTTCCCGATGAAATCAGAGAACTGATAGAGAGCGGGGAACTGACCGTTGGGCACGCAAACGCCCTCGGAATGATAGCGGATACCGAAAAGCAGATTGAAATAGCGAAACAAATAGCCAAGTACGGCGCTTCCGTCAGGGAAGCCGAACGCCTTGCCGGCAGCGTTGGCGACAGGACGAGAAAAATCCGAAACAAGCAACAAGCGTCGAAGCCCACCGGATTTGAAAATCTTGAGGAAGAACTCACCTCGGTCCTCGGCACTCGTGTCGTGATAGACGGCGACGAGAGTACGGGGAATATACGGGTCAGATATTATTCCCGCGAACAGTTAGAAGGGCTCATTGACGATATAAGACGCATAAAAAAAGCTTCATCGAAATAACAGAGCGAACAAACGGGGTAATTCAAAATCATGGATAATATGATAGATATTTTCGGGAATGCTTTGGAATGCGCCAGCATCCCGGCGATGATTGTAGACGGTGAGAATAGTATCGTGCATACCAACCGGTCTATGAGCGCGCTTTTCGGAGACGTCGTCGGCCGGCATCGCAGCTATCTTTTTGCCAGTGACGCAAAAAAAGACCCCGGCAGACCCGACCCGTTCGAAACTCTGTTTGCGGATATCCGCGGCGACGAAATGCACGCCGAAGCGGTGATTGCCGATGTTACCTATGAGGTCATCTGCCAGCATATTTCCTGCGGACCCTTCCCGGATTTCTCCGTCATGATATTTGAAGATGTGACAGAAAAGAAGAACCTCGAAACGGAAATTTCGGAAAGCCTCAAATTGCTGAGACGTGAAACATCCATAGCAAAAGACATCCAGAACAGCATATTGCCTACAAACGATGAACATTGGAATACCATTAGAATTAATGCGGAGTACCTGCCGGCGGGGGATCTCGGCGGCGATGTCTACGATCTCGTGAAACTGAACAATGACGAAACCCTGATATATATCGCGGACGTGGCGGGGCACGGCATACAGGCCTCTCTGCTCACCATCTATCTGCGCGAAAATATCCGGGCGAACGCCGATGCGGCGCGCGAAAGCCTCGGCTCGCTTATGAAAAAACTGCTCGCCAGCTACAAGGCTTTGGATATAGACGCCGCGATGTATATCGGCCTTCTGCTCTGTAAATATAATAAGGAGAGGCAAGAGATCGTCGTATTGAATGCCGGGCATACTTGCTATCCGCTCATCATAAGACGGAGCGGCCGCGTTGAGGAACTCCCTATCCACGGTATGCCCCTCAGCAAATTCAGCATGGGGGACGAATACAAGGCGGAATCCGTCGGCATCTATCAGGGCGACCGGCTTATCCTGTTTACGGACGGGCTTGCCGAGGAACATGACATCCGGAAACAAGAGCCGTTCGGCTCCGAGGGGATCAGGCGCACCACCGCGGAATATCAACATCTCCCGAGCCCGCAGCTTGTGAAAAAAATCGTTGAAAAATCAGAGGAATTCACCGTCGGAAAAGCAAAAGACGACCGCACCATCTTAATAGCGGATATTCTTTGAAATTCTGGTTTTCCCTGCGAAACTTAAACTCTTTCGTTCCCGGTTTCGGAACGTATCTTGTCGATGCCCTTGTTTGCGAGCTCGTCGGCGCGGCCGTTCATCTCCGCAATGCGCAAAAATGCTTCATAGTCAATCATATCGCCGTTATTCTTGCGAAATTGCGCATAGGCTTTCGCGAGCGAAGCAGCGGCGCCGTTCAGGTTCAAATGCCCCTTTATCAAATAGTAATGACACTCGTGCCGGCCGGTCAATGAAAGCAGGCGCTCCCACAGATCCCGGTTTTCGACCGGGGTTTTCGCGCTCGTGAGCCACCCGTTCGTCCGCCACTTCGCGTACCATCGCCGTTTCAGGCAGTTTACCACATAGGAGCTGTCGCTGTAGACATCTATGCGCAAACCGTCTGCGGTAAGGGCCTCAAACGCTGAAATCAGCGCCATCAGCTCCATGCGGTTGTTCGTTGTGTTCGATTCACCACCGAAAAGCTCCTTGATATGCGGCCCGTATTCGAGCAGCGCGCCCCACCCGCCCGTGTTCACCTCGTGTTGGTTGCCCGAGCAGGCGCCGTCCGCGTAAATATGTACCGTATTCGGTTTTCCCGTTCTGTTCGCCATAACGGTATATATTATACCACCCGTATCGTCCCGCGAATCATCCCCATCCAGCAGGTATACGTAAACGTCCCCGGCTCCGCAGGCGTGAATTCCACGAGGTTTTCACCCTCCGAAAACGCATATTCCACATTATATTCCGGAATAACTATCGCATAATTGCACCCCGAAAGTGAGCCGGCGGGCGCGTCCACACGCCACTTGACGGGTACGCCCGCCTTCACCGTGATGTCAGGGTACCGCCCCGGCTGCAGGGTGCTGTATACTGTCTGCGAGCCGTCGCTTTCCATAATACCGACGTTTTCAGTCTCCGTGCCGCCGCCCTTTTGCGCAAAACCCGAGCCGGGATTTGCAAGCGGATCCGGCAGGCCCGAAAGCGTCCAACCGCCCGAAAGCATAAATAGCCCGAGGCAGAGGACCAAAGCCGCGCCGATAGTCATCACCCGTTTTGTGAATTTTGCGCTGAGCAATCCGGAAAGCGCGCCAAGACCAAACATCAGCGGAACCGTGCCGCAGGCAAACAGAAACATAGAAAACGCCCCTTTTCCGGGGCTGCCCGTCTGCAAGGCGAAAAGCTGCATCGCTTGCAGGGGTCCGCACGGCATCAGACCGTTTAACAGCCCGACGATAAGCGGGCTTTTCGCCCCGCGCGTCCTCGCGTCCAACCTCGCCGCAAGACCCTTTGGCAAGCGCGGCGTAAACCGCGACAGAAACGGCAACGCCCCGAGCATATTCAGCGCCATCAGTATCATAAAGACGCCTGCGATGATTTGCACGAGGCCGCGCAGGGCCCCGCCAAGCACAAGCACCGAACCGAGCGCCCCGACGAGCGCCCCGACCGCCGTATAAGACGCGATGCGCCCCGCATTGTAAAGGAAGCTTGGGAGGAGCGCCGCGCGCGCACTGCCGCGCGCGCGCACGCTCTTTGCCGGTTCCTCTGAGCTTGCCGCGGCGGGCATAGCATTTTTCCCTTCCGCCTTTACCCCCGCCGCCCCCGGCATCTTCGCTGCCGCCGGTATGCACTGCGAAAGGCCAATGCCGCCGCACATGCCGATGCAGTGGACCGACGTCAGCAGACCGAGCAGGAACAACGCCCCATAGGTCATGCCCTCTTTCGCCACGGGAAACAGACCGGTCGCCGTACTGCCGCCGAGCGCCGAAACGAACAGCCACACGCACACCACGATAATAATGATGCCGGCAAGCTGTCGCCCGTCGACACGCTTCTCCCGCGCGTCCAAAAGCCGGTACCCGGCCTTTTGCAGAAGCGAAGCGAATTTCTTGCGGCCTATGGTTCCGTCATCGTAACGCACGAAAGCGCTGCCGCTCGCATAATCAGCCCGCACAAACTCCACGCCCTCAGCCGCGCCAAGCCCGCGTTCCACGCGCCCCGGACACGCCGTACACGTCATACCGCCGATATACAGGGTTTCCTCCTTCATTGCCATATGAATATTATAGCACCATCACGATAATAGCACGGTATACATATAGGTAAGCATTATTATAAGTCACAAATAGTATAGCTCAAGATGTGCCGAGCAACCATTTAGCCACATTGAGAATTTTGATACCGTTAAAGTCACTTTCAAACTCGTCTGTAGTTAACAAATATTTCGGATAATAATCACGGATTTCTTGTAGCGGTCGCAACTCTCGTGTTTTTGTAGATTCTTCCTTTAACATAGCATGCAGAATGCGAAAAGTCAAACATTTTAATAAGTTTTCGCATTGTAAATCCCTTAACATAGCATGCAGAATGCGAAAAGTCAAACATTTTGGCAAGTTTTCGCATTGTAAATCTTCTTAATTTTATCGGGATGTGCTAAGGGGACGTATAATTTGGCATACAGCAGTTATAACGAGGCCGATAGAATCACTATTAATGGTGGTTCAGTCTGGGTAAATACGATTCCTAACACCCGGATGCAGCCAACGGCGTCCACTACGGGCGGCAAGGAAGAACTTTCGCAGACGAGCGTCTCCAATTCGGATACTTTCAGTACTCTCGCTGAGGATGAAAGTATAAAGGGGAAAGTGACGGAAGAAACGGATACCGAGATAAACCCCTCTGATACCCCCCTTGCCGGCGGGAACGGGCAAGCCTTCGCGCTCGGCACGGCTCTGCCCATAGCGGGCGCTGCGCTCGCGGCAGCGCTGCTGTCCATCTTCCTCATACTCTTCCTGCGCCGTAGAAAAAGGAACGGAGAGGGAGCGTAGACCGCAA
>JAITEX010000075.1 GCA_031281765.1 Eubacteriales Family XIII. Incertae Sedis bacterium
TTCAGTATCTTATCCCAATTGAAGACGTAGTCCTTGATGCGGTTGTTCGACAGTTCGTTGAAAACGACGGCCCCTATACCGACCTGGCGCGCCGTCTCGTCGATATTATCCGTGTTCACATCCTTGTCGACGACTATCTGCCGCGTCTGTTCCACCGCGCGGTTCAGCACGTCCTCGAGGAAGACGACGCGGCCCGACCGCGTCGACATGGTGCCGTCGGCAAGGCTGACGAGGCCGAACGGGACATGGACGCAGTCATGCGCCCATTCATAGCCGAGCAGTTCCACTATCTTTATCCACTGTTGGAAATGCAGGTTCTGTTGTGAGGCGACGACGTAGACATTCTTGTAGAAATCATAGGTTTCCTTGCGGTAGATGGCCGCCGCGATGTCACGCGTGATGTAGAGCGTCGAACCGTCGGACTTTGTGATAAGGGCCGGCGACATATCGTAGGCTGACAGGTCCACGATCTGCGCGCCCTGTGATTCCTCAAGCAGGCCCTTCTCCTGCAGTTCGCGCGTCACGCGGTCCATCTTGTCCGAATAGAAACTCTCACCCGCATAGGAATCGAATTCGATGCCGAGCATCTTGTATACGCGGTTGAATTCGCCGAGGCTTTCGTCGCGGAACCACTGCCAGAGTTCGTGTTCTTCCTCGCCGCCCTGTTCGAGCTTCGCAAAGGTTTCGCGCGCCTCGTTCTCGAGCGACGGGTCATTATCGGCTTCCTCGTGGAATTTCTGATAGTAGCCGAGCAGCGTAACGATGGGTTCGCGCTCCACATCCTCCTTCTTGCCCCAGCGGCGGTAAGCGACGATCATCTTGCCGAACTGTGTGCCGTAGTCGCCGAGGTGGTTGATCCTGACGGGATTGAAACCGATAAAATTATAGATTTTCTCTATTGAATTGCCGATGACCGTGCTGCGGATATGGCCAATATGAAAGGGCTTCGCGATATTCGGCGAGCTGAACTCGACGATGACCGTGCGCCCCGCCCCGAAATCGCTCGAACCGAAACGATCGGCCTGCGTAAGCACGTCAGCGAGCGTATCCCCGGATACGATTTTCCGGTCGAGAAAGAAATTCAGATAGGCGTTTTCGTTCACCACGCGGTCGATAGCTTCCGCACTCAGCTGTCCGCTCTGCGCAAGCTCCGCCGCTATCTGTTGCGGCGCTTTCCGAAACGCCTTCGCAAGCCGGAAACACGGAAACGCATAGTCCCCCTTGCTCTCGTCAGTCGGCGTCTCCATCTGCGCGTAGATATCTTCCGCGGTCAGGCCCGCTTCCTTGATCTGCGGCAGCGTTGCGATACGTTCTGCAATTTCCCTCTTAAAGTCTCTCATTTTCTTCCGTCTCCCTGCGTTGCCACTCCTCAATTACTGCGACATCCGGCTCTTTGTCTACCACCATGCGAGGCATGCCCGTAATCGGGTCATAGATATTGAACACATCGCGGACCGTCGCGGTGGCCTTGCCCGCCCCTGGGTATTTGATCGCGCTATATATGATCCTTATAATAATAGGAATCACCAAACAGCCAAAAACTATCGGAGCTATTATTTCAGAACTGTCAGCGATAAACTCAAGTACGCGCATGGCATTCCTCCTCGCGTCCGACGCTATCGTATTTAGCTATTATCTCATGAACGGGGCGTTGTTTCAAGGATTTTCGCCGATACGAAGACCCGGCGCTATTTCAGCTTGACGACGGTGGCGCCGTCGCCGCCCTCCCCGGGGCCGCCGGGACGGACGCCCTCGACGAGCCGGTGTTTCCGCAGCATCTTGCGCAGGCCGTCGCGCAAGATGCCCGCGCCAAGCCCGTGTATGACCGTCACCTCGGTAAGCCCTGCGAGCGCGGCGTCATCTAAGTATTTTTCAACGATAAGCTTCGCGTCGTCGAGCGGGCTGCCGATCACGTTGACGGACATGGCGACGCTGTCAGCCTTGCCGCGCACGAGCGAACTTCCGGAGCTCCCGCGGCTCGCGCCGCTCCGCGTCCCCCCGCGCTTTGAGTTTCCGCCGGATTCCCGCGAGAGCGCCGACAGCGGCACAGCTATGCGCAATATCCCTGCCCGGACCCGCACGTTCCCGTCCGCGTCCGGCAGCGACAGTATCTCGGCCGCCTCGTCTATCTCCCCGAAACGTACGCGCACGCGGTCACCGACGCGTATATCCGCGGCGACTATTGGCTTTTGCGCCACTTCGACCGCTGCCGCGCTCTTATCGCCGGCCGGCCCGTGTCCGCGTTTCCGCAATGAGCCGCCCGCCGCGACGCGTTCGGCGTCCGCTGCTATTTCATGTAATAGTTTCCGGTTCTCGTCGAGCTTGCGGAAGAAGTCGCCGCGCGTCATAGCCCCGGACGCGCTCGTCGCGTAGTCCTCCGCGTCCGCGAGCAAGGCCTTGAGTTCCTCCCGGACTATATCCGCGTATTCGCGCGCATCCTCGGCGCTGCGCTGCGCGCGCTCGCGCGCTTTCGCGAGCAGGGCCTCCTGTTTTTCCGCAAATTCCGCCCGCTCCTTCTTGAGCGTGGCCAACTCCGCCGCAAGCGCCGCCCTGATTTCTTCGGCGGCCGCGCGTTCGCGCTCGGTGACCCGTCGATCCGCTTCGACGCTCTCTATTACATCGTCAAACCTGATGCTCTCCGCATCCATCGACGCCTCCGCCCTCTCGACTATATAAGCGGGCAATCCGAGCTTGCGGGAAATTTCAAAGGCGTTTGACCGGCCCGGCGTGCCGATGCGCAGCCGGTAGGTGGGGCTCAGCGTCTCGACGTCGAACTCCATCGACGCGTTTATCGCGCCCTCCGCCTGCAACGCATACTTCTTAAGTTCCGTATAATGCGTGGTGGCCATTATCAGGGCGCCCTTCTCCCGCAGGGCCTCTAATATGGCGATGGCAAGCGCCGCGCCCTCGGTCGGGTCGGTGCCCGCGCCGAGCTCATCGAGAAAGACAAAGCTGCCCGGCCCGGCGCTCTTGACGATTTCCACGATATTTTTCATATGTGAGGAAAAGGTCGAAAGGCTTTGCTCAATGCTCTGCTCGTCACCGATGTCCGCAAATACCTCATTCACCTGCGGGATAAGCGCCTTTTCGGCCGGCAGGTGCAGTCCCGCCTGCGCCATCAGGATACACAGGCCGACCGTCTTCAGCGTCACGGTCTTCCCGCCCGTATTCGGCCCCGTAATGATAAGCGTGCGGCGGTCCCCGCCGATGGAGAGGCTGATCGGCACGACCTTGTCCGCGTCGATCAACGGGTGCCTGCCCGCCGTTATTTCCAAGAAATCAGTTTCCGTCCCGCCGGTCCCGGGCGTTTTCGTTCCCGATGACACAGAGGAACCGTCCCCCTGTGTCCCTATCTGCGGTCTCACGGCGTCCATATCGCACGCGAGACGGCCTTTTGCGAATATGAGGTCGAGTTTCACGAGCATTTCCTGATTGGCAAGCAGGGCGTCCGACATATGCCCGACATACGAGGAAAGCTCCGCGAGTATGCGCTCTATCTCGCGCTCCTCCTCTATTTCGAGCTCGCGCAGCTTGTTATTCGATTCGACCACAGCCTGCGGCTCGATAAAGACGGTCGCGCCGCCCTTGCTCTGGTCGTGTACGAGGCCGGCGATTTTCTGCCGGTGTTCCTGGCGTACCGGCACCACATAGCGGCCGTCGCGCATGGTGATCAGCTGGTCCCGCAGCACATCCCGGTACGCTGCCGAGGTAATGAGCTTATTCAAATGGGCGCGGATACTGTCTCCCTGTTTGGCCTGTTCGCGCCTGATGCGGCGCAGCTCCGGGCTCGCGGAATCCGCCATCTCCGTGTCGCTGAGTATCGAGAGCTTTATGCGCTCCTCAAGCTGCGGGTGAGCCGTCATAATGCCTGCGATGGACTGCACGAGCGGGATGCTTGCCACGTCAATGTCAGAGGACAAAAAAGAAAGGGCGACGCGCACCACATTCAGATGACGCGCTACGCCGAGCAGGGCTTCCATGGTGAGCGTCCCGCCCTTATCCGCAAAGACCGCGTTCGTCGTGACGTCGCCATATTCACCGAGCGGCAACGACCCTTTTTTCATAATGACGCGCACCGCTTCGGCCGTCTCATCCTGCCGCGCGTTTATCTCCCGGCTGTCCATAGCCGGCAAAAGAGCCGACGCGATGGAAGCGGCGGCCCTGCCGGCGGTCCGCTCCGCGAGCAGCGCCGTTATCTTATCGTATTCAAGAACCCGGAAAAGCTTTGATGAATTCAATCTTCTTCACTTTTATATCGGTCGAGATCGCCTCTGAGCCGTATATTCTCCATCTGAAGCTCAAAGTAATTGCCCTCGACCTCCTTCAGCCGGTCCTCAAGCTCGCGGCTCTGCTCCGACGAAACGGCCTGCCCCTCTTCACGCGCCCGCAGGCGCTCGTTCAGGTTCTTATTCTGCGCCGTCAACTCCTCGACCCGTTTTTCGGCCTTGGACTTTTCCTCCTCAAGCCGCTCGTTCCCGGCGGTCAGTTCTTTGACGCTCGCCTGCAGGTCCGTTACGCGCGCGAGCTTTTCCGCCGCGTCGTGTTTGTACTCCTGATATTCCGTCTTGACGCGTTCAAGCTGCTGGGCATTATGCTCGGCATCGACGCGCAGCCGTTCCTTTTCGTCGTCCTCGTCCGTGTGCGCCGCCTGTAAATCGAAAAATTCGCTTGCGACATTCAGCGCCGTCAGCACCGCGAGCGACGAAATCGAGCCGCCGCCGACCGCCGCCGATATTTCCGCCATCTCCTTGTCGACATGGGCCGCGACGCGCTCTATCTGCTCCGCCGGCCTCCCTCCGGAAATCGTATAGTCGTGCCCGTATATTCTGACGGTTACCTTGTTCGTATCTGCCATTGTTATCTCTCCTGTGTGCTATAAATCATACTGAAATTATACCACTTCATGCGGCTACACGTCGCGCAGCGCAGCGCCCGTTTTCTCCGTAAGGCCGGCGAGTATCTTCTCATGGACCGTAGCGACTTCCCCGTCCGTCAGCGTCCGGTCCGCCGCCCGGTAGACGAGGCTGAACGCGAGGCTTTTCTTGCCCGCTTCGATCTGCCTGCCCCGGTAAATATCAAAGAGTTTGACGCTCTCGAGTATCGCTCCGCCCTGTGCCCGGATACTGTCTATGGCTTCGAGCGCCGTAACGGCCTCATCGACGACGAGCGCGATGTCGCGCGTGACGGCAGGGTACCTGTCGAGCGGCGCATACGCGCGGAACAGGTCCGTCCGCGAGGCAAGCAGCTCAAAATCGATCTCAGCCGCGCAGACCGGCACATCGAGGTCGTATGCCCCGCACACCTCCGGATGCACCTCGCCGAGCGTGCCGAGCGTGACGGTTCCCGCGTCCCGGAGAATGCTATCCGCGCATCGCCCCGGATGGAAGGTCGGCGCCGCCGCATTGGCTTCGAACCGCGCCTCCGGTATGCCGAGTCTTTTCAACAGGGCCTCTATCACGCCTTTCAGCGCGAAGAAATCCCACTCCGCGCCGTATCCGCCTATCGCGAGGCTGAGCCTCTCGTTCGGCAGCTCGTCCGTTCCGGCCGAGGTAAAAGTATTACCGATTTCAAACAGAAGGACGTTCTCATTGTTCTTCCGGTAGTTGACCCGTAGCGCTTCAAGCAGGTTTGGCAGCAGCTGTGTGCGCATTACGCTCGTATCCTCGCCGAGCGGGTTGATAAGCCTTACAAAATCCCGTTTTCCGGAGCCCTGCGGCACACCCGTCCGGTCCGCGCTTTTCGGCGACTCAAAACTATAGGTCTGTATCTCCGCAAGCCCGAAGCCCGTCAGCGTCTCCCTAACGATGGCGCGTATGCGCCAGCTATCCGTAAATGTCGAAGATTCCGCTCCCCTCGGCAGCGTGACGCCGAGCCGGTCATAGCCGTAGATGCGGCCGATTTCCTCGCTGAAATCGACTTCTTCCTTCAAATCGAGACGCGCGTAAGGCGGCGTCACGTCGAAAATCCCGTCACCCTCTTTGACATCCATTTCGAGGCCCGTCAGTATCCCCGCCATTTCGGCCGGCGTCAAATCAGTCCCGAGCAGTTTGTTCATACGCGCCGCGCGCACGCGGATAGCGGCAGGCTCCGCCTTTCCGGGATATGCGTCCACCGCGCCCGCAAGCACGCGCCCCGAGCCGGTCTTTCTGAGCAGGTCCATGACCCTGACCGAGGCGGCCTCGGAGAGTTCGGGCGGTACGCCCTTTTCATACCGCGAGGAAGCTTCGCTTCTGATGCCGAGCTTCTTTGAGGTGAGCCTCACGCTGTTCGAGTTGAAACTCGCCGATTCGACGAGTATGGCCTGCGTATCCGCTTCGATTTCGGAATTCCGGCCGCCCATCACGCCGGCCACGGCAATGCCGCCCTCAGCGTCGTTGATCAGTAGCATATCCGGCTTTATCGTTCGCTCCGTCCCGTCAAGCGTCGTGAATTTCACATCCGTTTCCGGCGTATCGACGATGATTTCACCACCGGCGATAGTCCGTATATCGAAGGCGTGGAGCGGGTGCCCGTATTCGAGCATCACGTAATTCGTGATGTCCACGATATTGTTTATGGGGCGCATACCCGCGAACATAAGCCGCCGCTGGAGCCACCACGGGCTCTCTTTGATGACGATAGTGTCGGCCATGCGCGCGATATACCGGCTGCAGAGTTCCGGCTTGTGTATCGTCACCGAAATATGGTCTGCGGCCGTGCCGGCGTCCGCGTCCCCCGCAGCCGAGGCTTCGGGATAGCGCAGCTTCGAGCCGAATGAGGCCGCGGCCTCCCGCGCCATGCCGATTATCGACAGGCAGTCGGGCCGGTTCGGCGTAATCTCAAAATCCACCACGGTTTCACGCAACCCCATTGCTTCTACGAGGTCGGCGCCGACCGGGAAGGCCTCGGGCAGTATCCATATGCCGTCCTTGTGCAGCAGCGGCGAGACTTTATCGTCGAAACCGAGCTCTCCGGCCGAACATATCATGCCGTTGCTCTCCACGCCGCGCAGCTTTCCGCGTTTTATCCTGTGGCCGCCCGGAAGCTCGCTGCCGTGGAGGGCCACGGGTACGAGTATATCCTCGCGCACGTTCGGCGCGCCGCAGACGATCTGCAGGGGCTCATTATGCTCCGCCGCGTCCCCGACATCCACCATACAGACGGAGAGATGGTCGGAATCCTCGTGCGGCCTCACACTGAGCACACGCCCGACGACGACATTTTTTATATCATCCCCAAACGTCTTCACCGTCTCTATATTCGAGCCGGTCATTATCATACGGTCGCAGAATTCCCGCTCATCCTTCGGTATATCCACATATTCTTTCAGCCAGCTAAGGGGTACTAACATTCGATTCTCCGCCTCCCTACTATACGAACTGCCCGAGAAAACGGACGTCGTTTTCATAAAACAGCCTGATGTCCTGGATGCCGTGTTTCAGCATCGCGATACGTTCCACGCCCATGCCGAAGGCAAAACCCGTGTAGTCTTCCGTGTCTATACCTCCGACCTTCAGCACATTCGGATGGACCATGCCGCAGCCGAGGATCTCTATCCAGCCGCTGCCCTTGCAGACGCGGCACCCCGTTCCGCCGCAGGCGAAACAGGACATATCCATCTCCGCGCTCGGCTCCGTGAACGGAAAGAAATGCGGGCGGAATTTCGTCTTTACCTCCGCGCCGAACATGCGCTTCGCAAAGAAATCGAGCGTACCTTTCAGATCCGCCATCGTCACGCCCTCATCCACAAGCAGCCCCTCCACCTGATGGAACATCGGCGAATGCGTCGCGTCCGGCGTATCCGTGCGGAAACAACGCCCCGGCGAGATGACCTTCAGCGGCGGCTTCTTCGAGAGGATGGTCCTGACCTGCACGGGCGATGTCTGCGTACGCAAAAGCGTATTCTCCGTGATATAGAAGGTATCCGTCAAGTCGCGCGAGGGGTGGTTCGGCGCCGCGTTCAGCGCGTCGAAATTGTGGAAGACCGTTTCGACTTCGGGCCCCTCCGTAATGCTGTAGCCCATTGACAGGAATATCTCGGATATTTCGTCTATGGTCTGCGTGATGGGATGGTTCTGCCCCAGCCGATACGCGCGGCCCGGCTCCGTCACATCGATGCGCTCGGCCTCAAAGCGCTCATTCCTCAGAGCGCCGGACAGCGCGGCCTTCTTTTCGTCTATCAGCGCGCCGATGGCGTCCCTGACGCTGTTTGCCGCCGCGCCGAGCTGCTTGCGCTCCTCGGGGTCAAGTGAGCCCATCGAGCGTAATATCGCCGTCAGCTCACCCTTTTTCCCGAGAAATCTGATGCGGACCGCTTCAATATCCGTCTCGCTTGACGCCCCGGCGAGCAGCCGCTCCGCTTCCGTCAGTAAGGTTTCCGGTCTCTCCACTTGTGCCTCTCTTTCTTTACTGTTCCGCTCTTATCCCGCCGACAGGCGACTGCCGTCGACGCGTCTTTTCTCATACATCACTATGGCCGCGGCCACCGCCGCATTCAGCGACTCGCTGCCGGCTGCCATCGGTACGCAGACCGCGTCCGGTACGGCGTCCGCAAACTCTTTCGATATGCCGCCACCCTCGTTTCCGATAATAAAGGCAACGTCCCCGTCAAGCGCGCCCGTCTCGTAGAGCGACGTACCGTTCATATCGCAGCGCACGGGCCGCATACCGAGGCTGCGGACAAGCTCCAGGGCCTCACGCGCGCCGTCCGCCGCTATGACGGGCAGACGCAGCAGCGCGCCGGCGGCCGAACGGCACACCTTCTGCGACCAGATGTCCGCCGTGCCCTTTACGGCAATGACGCCGGTCATACCCGCCGCCTCAGCCGTCCGGATAATAGTCCCGACATTGCCGGGATCCTGCAGCCGGTCGAGGATGACGCAGCTGCCGCCGCGCAGAGCATCCGGACCGAAATCCGGCTTTGTGACGACGGACAGAACCGCGCCGGGCGTTACCGTATCGCTCAACCTGTCGAAAAGGTCCTCGCGCAGAACGGCCATGCGCAGATCTTCAAGACCGCCTCTCCCGTCGTCCGCACTGCCGATACAACCGCCGCTCGCCGCTTCACCGCCGCGAAATACGACGAGCTGCGGCTCCGCGCCGCGGGACAACGCTTCCAAAAGGAGCGTCCATCCCTCGAGCAGGAAGGCGTTTTGCCCGGCCCTGCCTTTCTT
>JAITEX010000121.1 GCA_031281765.1 Eubacteriales Family XIII. Incertae Sedis bacterium
ACCGCGCACACGGCGGCGGTCCGGATCAGAGGGGAGGCGCCATGAGAGAGGCAACGGTAAACAGAAAAACCAAGGAAACGGATATAGAAGTAACGGTCCGCATTGACGGCGCCGGCGAAGACGCCATCGCCACGGGCATCGGGTTCCTCGACCACATGCTGACGGCATTCGCCGTACATGGCGGCTTCGATGTGTCGGTCTCCTGCGCGGGCGACCTCGATGTGGACGGGCATCATACCGTGGAGGACGTGGGGATCGTACTCGGGCAGGCCTTTGCCCGGGCGCTTGGCGATAAATCCGGCATCGCGCGCTACGGCTCGTTCACGCTGCCGATGGATGAATCGCTCGCAATCTGCGCGGTTGACCTCAGCGGGCGCCCGTATTTCGTGTATAATGTCTCCTTCCTGACGGAGCGCATCGGCGGGCTCGACACACAGCTTGTCGGGGAGTTTTTCCGCGCGTTTGCGATGAACGCGGGGCTGACGCTGCATTTGAACGCGCCCTATGGCGAAAACGACCACCACAAATGCGAGGCGCTGTTCAAGGCGACGGCCCACGCGCTGAAAGCGGCGGTACGTCCAAGCGGCGAAGCGGCGCTTTCGACGAAAGGCGTCCTATGATAGCCGTTATCGACTACGGAGCCGGGAATATTTTCAGCGTAAAAAACGCGCTTGCTTTCCTCGGGTTTGAGGGTAAGCTGACGGGGAACGCGGCCGATATACGGACGGCTGACCATTTGATTCTGCCGGGCGTCGGCGCGTTTCCGGACGCGATGCGCATGCTTGCGGAGCGCGGGCTTATCGAGGCCATACGGACAGAGGCTGCGGCGGGCAAACCGCTGCTCGGCATCTGCCTCGGTATGCAGATTTTGTTTGAACGCGGCTTCGAATTCGGCGAGACGCAGGGGCTCGGCCTGATAGACGGATTTGTGGACAAATTAGAGCCGCCGCCCGGGGAAAACTTGAAGATTCCGCATATGGGCTGGGATAGCATGGAGGTAGTGAACCCCACGCCGGTTTCGCGGACGGTAACGAACGGCGATATGGTCTACTTCGTCCATTCGTACAAGGCCGTGACGCCGCGCGAAAACATCTCGCTGCTCGCTTGTTACGGGCAGGAAGTGCCGGCCTTAGTCTTTCGCGGAAATGTCTACGGCGCGCAGTTCCACCCGGAAAAGAGCGGGGACGTCGGGCTGAACATACTGAGAAGCTTTGCGGAATTGTGAGGAACGGAGGCAATTATGCTCATATTACCTGCGATAGACATATTGGGCGGGACCTGCGTGCGGCTGACGCGCGGGGATTATACCACCTCGGAGAAGGTTGCCGAGGACCCCGTACAGACGGCGCGTGATTTTGAAATAGAGGGCGCCGAATGGCTGCATATGGTTGACCTCGACGGCGCTAAGGCGGGTGAGCCGAAGAACCTCGAAACGGTCGCGCGGGTCATCACCGCGACGAATTTGAACGTGGAGCTCGGCGGCGGGATCCGGAATATGGACGCCATCCGCGCCGCTTTCGAACTCGGCGTTTCACGCGTTATCCTCGGTTCGGCAGCGCTTTTGAATCCCGAATTGGTGCGCGAAGCGGTAGCTCTCTACGGCGAAAAGATAGCCGTCGGTATCGACGCGATGGATGGCAGAGTGCGGACGGGCGGCTGGTTTGAGGATAGCAACGTATATTTTACGGAGCTTGCGCAGGCCATGGACATAACCGGGGTGCGCACGCTTATCTATACGGACATCTCGCGTGACGGCACGCTTGCGGGGCCGAACGCGGAGCAGCTTGCAGAACTGAGCGGCGCCGTATCCGCGGATATAATTGCGAGCGGCGGCGTGAGGGACATCGATGACGTGCGGGAACTGCGGGAGCTTGGGCTCTACGGTGTCATTCTCGGCAAGGCGCTGTACCGGGGGACGATAGACCTCGCGGAAGCGATAGAGGCCGCGGAGCAGCGGGAGTAATTTTGAAAGGACGAGAAGCGAAACATGCTTGCGAAACGCATTATCCCCTGCCTTGACGTCAAGGATGGCAAGGTCGTGAAAGGCGTCAACTTCCTTGAGCTGAAGGATGTCGGCGATCCCGTCGCCTGCGCTGTAGAATACAACAGACAGGGCGCGGACGAGGTGGTATTCCTCGACATCATGGCGTCCCACGAGGGGCGCGGCACGATGGTTGACGTCGTACGGCGCACGGCCGAAAAGGTGTTCATTCCCCTGACGGTCGGCGGCGGCATACGCACGGCGGACGACTTTCATGACCTGCTGCGCGCGGGCGCGGACAAGGTTTCGGTCAACTCGGCGGCCGTGGTAAACCCCTCGATCCTCAGCGAAGCCGCCTATCGTTTCGGCAATCAATGCGTGGTCATCGCGATAGACGGTAAACGCGTCGGCACGGACGATGACCCGGATAGCCCGCGGTACGGCAAGAGCAAATTCCACGTGTTTACCGAAGGAGGCCGCCGCGATTCAGGGCTTGATGTCGTGCGTTGGGCGCGGAAAGCCGAAAGCCTCGGCGCGGGCGAAATCCTGCTCACCTCGATGGACACGGACGGCACAAAGGCAGGATTCGACCTCGAGATGCTGAACGCCGTTTGCGAAGCGGTGAGCATTCCCGTCATAGCGTCGGGCGGCGGCGGTTCGCTCGAGTCATTTGTGGAAGTGTTCGAGGAGACGAACGCAGATGCGGCCCTCGCGGCGTCCATCTTCCATTACGGCGAATACGAGGTAAACGATGTGAAAGCGGCCCTGCGCGCCGCGCACGTGCCGGTACGGTGAATTGACGCATAATAACGAACGCCGCGGCCCTGCGCACCGGCGTCCCCGCAATCCCGCAGAAAGAGGTAACTATGCAACCTGATTTGGACACATACTTCATAAAGGACGACCTGATTCCCGCAATCATCGTTGAGGATGAAACCGGCGAGGTGCTGATGCTTGCCTATATGAACCGTGAGAGCCTCGCAAAGACCCTTGAAACCGGATACACGTGGTTTTACAGCCGTTCGCGGCGGCGGCTGTGGCGGAAAGGCGAGGAATCCGGCCACGTGCAGAGGGTCGTCTCCGTTACGCCGGACTGCGACGATGATACGCTGCTCGTCCGCGTGAACCAGACAGGCCCGGCCTGCCACACGGGAAACCCCACGTGCTTTTACAAAAAATCTTTGCTAATTGCGCAAAAATAAGACAGTACCCGGGAGGTGCGAAAAGGATATGGAAAAAATAATAAAAGAATTGTATGATGTCATACTTGCGCGAAAGGACGAGAGCGAGGACAACTCGTATACCGGTTATCTCTTCCGCGAGGGCATCGACAAGATACTGAAAAAGGTCGGCGAAGAAAGCAGCGAGGTCATTATCGCGGCAAAATCACTTGAGGCCGCCGGGGCCGCAAACCCGGAAATCCCCGGATACCCGGAAACCTCTGTGGCCGCAAACCCGGGAATTCCCGGAAATTTCGAAAAGCCCGCGGTCGCCGCCAACCTTGCAGCCCTGCGCGATGACTTTGTCGGCGAAGTGTGCGACCTGCTCTACCACCTGCTTGTCCTGCTCGTCGAACGCGGCGTCCCGCTTGAAGACATCGAGGCGGTACTCGCCGCCCGCGCCGCCAAAACCGGCAACCTCAAACAAACGAAGCGGTAAAACGCCCGGAGGCTCCCCCAAACGCTTCGCGGCCTCACTCACTACGGTCGACGCATCTTCAAACCGGGACGACTTTTAACCGGAAGCCGAACGAAGCCAAGACCTTTTGAATCGTGGAAAATGAAGGGTTGCCGGTATCCGACAGCGCCTTATAGAGGGATTCGCGCCCGAGGCCGGTTTCTTTTGAGATTTTTGTCATACCTTTAGCCCGCGCAATATCGCCAAGCGCCGCCGCGAGCAGCGCCGGGTCGTTTTCGGCAAGCACCGCATCCAAATACGCGAGAATATCGGCTTCATCCCGCAGCAGCAATGCCGTATCATAGTCATATGTTCGTAACGCCATTTCTCAATCCTCTCTCCATCTTTTAGCAAGTTTCGTTGCGATAATAATGTCCTGTTGCTGAGTACTTTTTTCTCCGCCGGTAAGCAAAAGCAAAACGGTATCTTCTTCTACTGTAAAATATATGCGATACCCCGGCCCGTAATGAATCCGCTTCTCGATTACTTTTTCGCCAACGTCTTTACAATCCGAAAACTGGCCAAATCCCAATTGCTGCACTTTCGCCAATATAATTGACCGTGTTTTAATATCCGTCAATTTACGGAACCACTTTTGATAGCGTTTAGTTTCTTTTATTATCATAGCACTGTATCCTATATTATTCAACAAGAAAATAACGGAATAAATGAATAATATAGCATTCCCGTCTGATTGTCAAGAATTTTTTGGAAAACCATAAAATATTTATCAAAACAATAAGGATGCGAACCTGCTTCGCTCGCAGATTCGCATTATAAGTTTTATATTCCGGCTATTTCGGTTATTCAGGCGAGCCTTTCGCGGCCTCACTCACACGTGCGCATCGCGAGTATGGTCCGCGAAATCAGGTCGTCAAGTTCCCAGCCGAGCATTTCCGCGCCCGCTTCGATGACTTCCCGGCTGCAGCCCGCCGCGAAATTCGCGCTCTTGTACTTTTTCTTCACGGATTTCAGCTCCATATCCTGCACGCTCTTCGACGGGCGCATCAGCGCGCAGGCGCCTATCAGCCCCGTCAGCTCATCCGTCGCGTAGAGGACCTTCTCCATCTCGTGCTCCGGCTTCGCGTCCACTTCCACAAGCCCGTAGCCGTGGCTCACCACCGCGCGTATCACATCGTCCTCTGCGCCCGCCTCCCTCAGTAGTTCCGGAGCCTTCAGGCAGTGTTCCTCGGGCCATCCCTCGAAGTCGATGTCGTGCAGCAGCCCGACGATCCCCCAGTAGTCCGCCTCGTCCGCATACCCGAGCTCCTGCGCAAAATACCGCATCACACCCTCGAGCACGAGCGCGTGTTTTATATGGAACTCGTCCTTATTGTACTTCGTCAGCGCCGCCATCGCCGCGTCCCGCGTGAGCTGTGTGCTTCTCATCAGAAACCCCTTTCTTTCAAACGCCTTGTCGAACCTCTTTATTATATAATAATTCGCGCCGCGTCGCCGGAATCCACACAAAAAACCGGGAATCGGGATATATAGCGTACATACGATAAAGACCACAAACGAAAAGCCGCGCGCGGCTTTTATAGCGCATCTATCTCATCTTCGTAGCTGTATTCATGGAC
>JAITEX010000004.1 GCA_031281765.1 Eubacteriales Family XIII. Incertae Sedis bacterium
AAGGCCGATATTATTATGATTCTCGTCCCCGATGAGCTGCAGGCTTCCATATATGAAGAAAGCGTCAAACCGCATCTGTCGGACGGCAAAACGCTGATGTTTGCCCACGGGTTCAATATCCACTTTGAGCAGATACGTCCCCCCGCAAACGTCGATGTCATAATGATAGCGCCGAAGGGCCCCGGCCATACGGTCAGAAGCGAGTATACGGAGGGTAAAGGCGTCCCGTGCCTTATCGCCGTGTACCAGGACGCGTCCGGCAAGGCGCAGGATACGGGTCTCGCCTACGCGGCCGGTATCGGCGGCGCGCGCGCGGGCGTGCTGCAGACGACCTTCCGCGAAGAGACGGAAACCGACCTCTTCGGCGAGCAGGCGGTGCTCTGCGGCGGCGTGACGGCGTTGATGCAGGCGGGGTTTGAGACGCTTGTCGAGGCGGGCTATGAGCCCGAAAGCGCGTATTTCGAGTGCATTCACGAGATGAAGCTTATCGTGGACCTCATCTATCAGGGCGGTTTTGCGAAGATGCGCGACAGCATTTCGAATACGGCGGAATACGGTGATTATGAGACGGGCAAGCGCATTGTGACGGACGACACGAAGGCGGCGATGCGCAAGGTTCTCGCGGAGATACAGGACGGCACATTCGCGAACAAGTGGATCACGGAGAACAAGGTGGGCCGGCCGCACTTCCTCGCGACGCGCCGCATCAAGGCTTCCCATCAGCTTGAGGGCGTCGGCAAAGAGCTGCGCAAGATGTATAGCTGGGGAGGCGCCGAGTAAATCGCGGGGTATCCGCTCCGCAGGGTTTCCGCGCGCTTCCGATAAAAGATAAGGTTATTATAGAGATACTATGAAATTGACCGGTGCAAAAATAATAATGGAATGCCTGCTCGAGCAGGGCGTCGATACGATATTCGGCTACCCGGGCGGGCAGATAATGCCGCTCTACGACGCGCTATATGATTATACGGAGGACGGCAGAGTCAAACACATCCTCACGAGCCACGAACAGGGCGCTACGCACGCGGCGGACGGCTACGCGCGGTCCATAGGCGGTGTGGGCGTCTGCTTCGCGACGAGCGGGCCCGGCGCCACGAACACGGTAACGGGCATAGCGACGGCCTATATGGACAGCTCGCCTCTTGTGGTCATTACGGGGCAGGTCCCGGTAAGCTCCATCGGCCGGGACTCCTTCCAGGAGGTCGACATCATCGGCATTACGCTGCCTATCACGAAGCACAGCTTTCCGCTGCGGCGTGTGGAGGATGTCGCCGAGGCCGTCAGAGAGGGGTTTCGTATCGCGAAAAGCGGCCGGCCGGGACCGGTGCTGATTGACGTCCCGAAGGACCTCTTTGTGGCGGAGACCGAGTACAAGAAGGCTACGCCGAAGCCGGATATAGAGCCTCCGGCCGTGAACAAAGCGAAGATACGGGCGCTCGCCGACCTTATCAACGCAGCGCAGCGGCCCGTCCTCTACGCGGGCGGCGGCGTCAACGCGGCGAACGCGTCCGAAGAACTGACAAAGCTCGCGAAAAAGTCGCATATACCGACGGGCACGACGCTCATGTGCCTCGGCTGCTTCGACAGAAACGACCCGCTTTCGCTCGGCATGATAGGTATGCACGGGCAGAAAGAGGCGAATCTGGCGGTCCATCACAGCGATGTGCTCGTGTCGATAGGGGCGCGGTTCTCCGACCGCGTGACGGGCGATACGGCGCGCTTCGCGAAGGGCGCAAAGATAGCCCATATCGACATTGACGGCTCCGAGCTCGGAAAGAATGTCAATCCGGACTTGACCGTCTACGGCGATGTGAAGGAGATCCTGACGGAGCTTATCCCGCTCGTTAAAAGGAATAAGCGCGAAGAATGGAACGAAAAGGTGAACGGGTGGAAACGTACCGCGCGCAAGACGGACAAATTCGAACCCGCGAATATTATACGGACAATACATGAGGTATACGGGGACGATACGATAGTTGCGACGGATGTGGGCCAGCACCAGATGTGGACGGCGCAGAATTGGCCGTTCCGCACGCCGCGCCACCTGATTACCTCGGGCGGGCTTGGCACGATGGGTTTTGGCCTCGGCGCCGCCATCGGCAGCAGCATCGCGAACCCCGGCAAGCGGGTCATCCTCATCACGGGCGACGGGAGCTTCCGCATGAACCTGAATGAGCTGCTCACCGTAAACGCGCAGGGGCTTCCGATTACCGTGTTCGTCATGAAGAACAGTACGCTCGGCATGGTCAGGCAGTGGCAGAAGTTGTTCTTCAGCCGCCGGTATTCGGCGACGGACCTGCCGGACAATCTCGACTATATAGCGCTCGGTCAGGCCATGGGCGCGCCCGCGACTATCGTGCATACGATTGACGGGCTGCGCGAGGCCGCGGCTTCGGCGAAAGGAAGCGGCAGGGCGGAAATCGTCGTCTGCGACATCCCTATCGATGAAAATGTCTGGCCGATAGTGCCGCCGGGCGACGCGATAAACAATCAGGTGACAAAGGAGTGAACCGCATGGCGGACAATATTAATACGACAAATAAGCGCATCGCGGTGCTGATAGACGCGGAAAACGTGTCTTACAAACTTATCGATGAGATACTCGACGAGGTGGCGCTGCACGGGCGCGCGACGAACAAGCGCATCTACGGCGATTTTACGAAATCGCAGCTGAAGGGCTGGAACAGCGTCGCAAACGAGCATTCCCTGCATCAGGTGACGCAGCTTTCCTATACAAATGGAAAGAATTCGTCGGACTCGGTGCTCATTATCAACGCGATGGACATCCTGTACAGCGGCAATGTGGAGGCGATCTGCATCGTTTCGAGCGACAGCGATTTCACGCGGCTCGCAATGCGTATCGTCGAATCGGGGCTCGACGTGATAGGCATGGGCGAGGAAAAGACGGCGGAGTCGTTTATCAACGCTTGCACCATCTTCAAGTTCCTCGGCGGCAAGCAGGAAAACGCGGCGCAGGCGAGCGCGAACGTCAAACGCCGGAAGGCAGCGGCGAAAGGGGAACCCGAGCCGGAGCCTGAACCCGAGAAGAAGTATATCCAGGCGCCGAAAAAGGTCATTATGGCCATCAGGAACGCGATAATAAACCTCGACACGGATTCGGACGGTTGGGTGCAGATAAGCCTGGTCGGCGAAATGCTGCACAACAGGTTCCCGGATTTCGACCCGCGTATCTGGGGCGCAAAGTCGACGCAGCTTTCGAGTTTTCTGCTGCAACTCGAAGAATTTGAAGTGGAAGCGCGCGAGGGCAAGCAGCCGAAAGCGCCGAATTATTATATACGTATCAGATGAAGGAGGACCGCCGCAGGCGGCAGAACGGAGTAAAGTAAATGCCAATAATGATTTTACTGGGCGCTATCGTATTGATCGCCGGGATCGGTCTGATA
>JAITEX010000009.1 GCA_031281765.1 Eubacteriales Family XIII. Incertae Sedis bacterium
TTCGGCAGCGACGGTTTCTTCCACAGCGACGGTTTCTTCTACGGCTTCCGGCTCGGGGGCCGCAACGGCTTCCGCTATTTCCGGCGCTTCGGCGACAACCGCTTCAACGGCTTCCGCGGCTACGGCTTCAGCTTCCGCTCCGGCTTCTTCCGCGGTTTCGGAAACCTCCACGAAATTCAACGCCGGTTCTTCCGCTTCTTTTGCCGCGCTCCCGGCTTCCTCGCCGTATTCCGCGTCATCGGCGGATTCGGCGCTTTCCGACGCTTCGCCCTCGTCGAAGCTTACGCCCTGGCGCGATTCAATGATTGCGTCCGCCATGGCCGCCGTTATCAGTTTGATGGAGCGTATCGCGTCATCATTTGCGGGAATCACATAATCGACTTCATCCGGGTCACAGTTCGTGTCCACAATGCCGATGATCGGGATTCCCAGTATCCTCGCTTCCCGTATCGCAATCCGTTCTTTCTTCGGGTCGACCACAAAGAGGGCCGCGGGCATTCCGCGCATCTCCTTGATGCCGCCGAGGAATTTTTCAAGTTTGTCGTGTTCAAGCCTTAGCTTGCTGACCTCTTTTTTCGTCAACTGTTCGAAGACTCCGTCGTCTTCCATCTTTTCAATTTCGTAGAGACGTTTGATACGTTCCGAAATCGTTTTGTAATTCGTCAGCATACCGCCGAGCCAGCGTTCATTGACATAGTACTGCTCCGCGCGCGAAGCCTCGTCTTTTACGACCTGCTGCGCCTGCTTCTTCGTACCGACAAAGAGAATAGGACGGCCCGTCTGCGCGATTTCGCGCATAAAGCTGTAAGCGTCATCGATAAGCTGGACTGTTTTCGAAAGGTCTATGATATAGATCCCGTTGCGCTCGGTAAAAATATACGGGGCCATCTTCGGATTCCACCTTCTCGTCTGGTGTCCGAAATGCACTCCCGCTTCGAGCAATTGCTTCATAGAAATAACAGACATATTTGTACCTCCGGTTCTTCCTCCATCGGGCAGTATCCCGTAAGTTTTCGCGTCGGATATGTCCGTCCTGCCGCGTCACCGACTTACAGCCGCCTGATGTGCGTAATTATTCCACTCGCGAGCCTTGCCCATAGAATAGCCGCCCGCGCGCACCCAAAAGGGCACGGTACTTATTGTACCGCACCCGCAGTTTTTTTTCAATGTCAAATTATTCTTTTTTCAGGGACAAAGGCTATCCTGTGTATTCCCCGCTGTAGCTGACGAGCGCGGCGTTTTCCACTCCCGGGATATTCAGGAGTTCCCGCACAAAATCGGTGTCGTCGGCGCGGAGGCGAACGTCATAATTCAGCTCGGCATGGCCCGGCGTCACGGTTTTGCTCTTGACGCGGGATTTCTTTACGGCGCCTTTTATGAAATCGGCGGCGGCCCGTTCAGCTTCGGCGCTGCCGACCGAAACCGCGAGGATATAGGGCGTTTGTGCAGGGCGGCGGTTGACGCAGACCATCAGCACTACCGCTATAATAACGCTGCCGATAACCGCAAGCGGAATAAGCCCCGCGGCAAGCACAATGCCGACCGCGATGGACCAGAACAGAAACGCGAGGTCGAGTGGATCCTTTATCGCGGCGCGGAAGCGGACTATGGACAATGCGCCGACCATGCCGAGGGAAAGCACCACGTTTGACGAGACGGCGAGTATCAGGACCGTCGTGATAAGCGTCAGCACGATAAGTGTCACCCCGAAGCTCGCGGAGTACATGACGCCGCGAAATGTTTTCTTGTAGGTGAAGAATATAAGCAGGCCGAGCGCGAGGGCGAGGGCGAGCGAGATAAGCATATCCGGCAGGCTTGCCGTATCTATGCCCTCTAAGAATTTCGATTTAAAAATGTCGCTGAATGTCATGGTAAACTCCTTCCTTTCACCACTGAATGATTTCTATACGTAACCGCGGCCGATGGCATATTTTGAACAGGCGGCCGCGCGGCGGCTGCCAACCTGCAGAATATCTTCAATAAAGGCCGGCAGGTATTCGTCGTATTTGACCTCGAGGATCACCATCCCGTCCCCTGCCGGGACAAGGAGCGCGCTTTCGCTCCCGAAATCCCGCGGCCGCGCGCTCGCGCAGAGCCCGGTATCGAAGGTCACGCGCACATTCCCCGCCGCGTAGACAAAGGGTTCGCGCAGATATTCGACCACGGCTTTCGGCGTCATAAGCCGGCATCTCGTCTGATAGTGAAACTCGCGCAGGAGCGGCCGGTCGTCATACGCCATCCACGAAACATCGCCGCCTATGATTCTGGCGCATTCGCCTTCCGTGAGCGGAGCGCTGAACTTTGCGCAGAGACCGCGAATCTTTATTTTCTTTTCGAGCATAATGAGCGCGCCGCCGCCGGGATAACGCCTTACGCGAAACTTCTCTCTGCGGTCAACGCTGTCGAGCTTTTCCCGTAACGCCCTATCGTCCGGCGTGTCAAAATAGAGGCTGCGCACACGGTAGCGACCGCCCTCGCCTGCGTGGGCGTCACGCGCAAGGATGGCGCCGAGACGCGACCGCACCACCGCAGCGTCACCATAGTTCAGCTGATGTTTCAGTTCATGTCGCATTTTCATTGCCTGCCCCTCCTCTTGTTCTTCCGAAACCCTGCTGCGACTGCGCCGCGCTTTCCTCCGGTATCTCCCAGCCCGTCACGCCGCCCTGCACGGAAACGCTTCCCGTAACTTCTATTGTGCCGGCGCTGCGCGTCAGTGTCCCGTCCGCGTCTATCGCTCCGTCCATATTTAGAGACGGGCCCGTTACTTTGATCGTTCCGCCGTCAATATAGATATTCCCGTTCACGTCAATCCCGTCGTTTCCTCCGGTAATGTCAAGCTCGCCGCCCGTAACGCGCAGGAACACATAGTCCGCCGCTCCCTGCATGCCGCGGCCCATACCGCCGTTCGTACCGCCGCCAAACCCGCCGTTCGTACCGCCGCTTCTCCTGCCGAATCCACCCGCAGTGTCATCCGTCCCACGTTGCGGAAACCCGCCTGCGGGGGGCGTAGCGTCTTCGGGCGCCGTGTCGCCGTCCGGCATTACCCGGTCTTCGGGCGCTGTGCCGCCATCCCACGGCATTACGCCATCCTCGGGGATCGTGCCGCCGTCCGGCATTGCTCGGTCTTCGGACGCCGTGCCGCCGTCCGGCATTGTCCAATCTTCGGGCGCCGTGCCGCCGCCCGGCATGATCCGGTCCCCGTTCGCTGTGCCGGCATCGGGCATATCCGCCCCGTCCGCCGCGCCGGACCCATCCGCCGTATTCGCGGCGGCGTTTATGCCGTCGTCGCTCGCGTTGATCGTGATATTCCCGCCGTCTATCTGTATACGCGGCGCCTCAATTCCCTCATAACAGGACGGGATGTTTAATGTACCGTCTATGATGCGCACAAACCCTTTCGCGTTCTCCTCATCCTTTGTTGACTTGACCCCGTCCCCGGCAGCCCGCACTTCGATAGCGCCGCCTGCGATAATGAGGCCGTCGGTCCCGCGCAGCCCGTCGTCAGCCGCGTCGATGGTAAGCGCGCCGCCGCTTATGCAGAGTATGTCCTTTGAAACAATGGCGTCAAGATAGTTCGCGTCCACGGAAAGGCTGCCGCCGCCCGTAATCGAAAGGTCGTCCTTTGCGAAAATCGTCGCGTCAGGTTCGCCGTCGGCATTCGTACCGGAGTATTCGCCGCCGTCCCGGACGCTGTTCTCGCTTCCGTCCGCAAGAATGATGCGCGTCGCATCCGCCTGCATGGAGTTGATAACGGCGCCATCGGGATTCGTAATATCGACCCCGTCCAGCACGAGCCGTACCTCGTCGTCCTTATCGGCGTACACCGTGACGCTTGCGTCGGACGAAGCTCCGGACAGGATATAGGTCCCCGCACCGGTTATCGTCACGGCTCCGTTTTCTCCGCCGCTTCCCGCCTGCGCGCCGCCGCCATAGACACGCGCGCCGTCATCCGAAAACAGTATGCGGGTCGAGGACGACCGGTCGAAGCTCGCGTCCAGGGCCGCTTTGTCCGGTTCATATGAGAGGTAGTGTGCGTCGGCCTCACCCGCGGAATCCGTTTTTGCGGAGTCTGCCGATGCGGAAGATGAGGGTGCGGACGATACGGACGCGCACCCGGCAAGGAGTGCGGACAGCAGCAACACCGCCGCAAACCTTGCCGGCCACTTCTGTTTTATCGCTATCACCCCCTTCTACGAACCCCTTTGGAACACGGCCCTATGCTCGCGCCCCGTATAATTTACGTAGTGCTCAGGTAAATTATACGTAAAGTTTATTCGAGGATTATGGCGGAATAATGACAGCATAATGGCAATAAACACGTTTTTATGCGTCGATTTTTATTATTTTTTTCACGCCGCCCGCGCATTCCCGCTGCTCTACTTTGCAGGCATCGCAGTGCTGTTATACGGCACTATGCGCTCTATCGAATCGGCTATACGCGCTTGTTCCATCGCAATATCATACGCAGCTTGTACGCGCAGCCAATATCCCGGCGTGAGTCCGAAATACTTGCAAAGCCGCAAATCCGTATCAACGCTCACGGAACGTTTTCCGGCTACAATATCGCCTATGCGTTGCGGAGGAACCGCTATTTCTTTCGCAAGCCGGTACTTTGTCAATCCTAAAGGCTTCAGAAACTCCTCCAGCAATAATTCCCCCGGCGTCACGGGGCTTATTATCTTCGTATTTTTCTTTACTTTAGTCATGATAGTCTGTTATTTCAACCTCATACGCTTTTCCACTTGCCCATTTAAAACATATTCTGTATTTATCGTTTATACGAATCGAATAGTGTCCTGTTCTATCGCCAGACAACGATTCCAGTCTATTGCCGGGCGGTATTCTCAAATCGTTCAATGCGTACGCCACTTCAAGCTGAACGAGCTTTCGCAATGCTATCCGTTCGATACTTCGATATTTTGCCACCCGTATATGGTTTGCCAGCTTTTCGGTATCTTTATCTTTATAAGACACTATCATATTAACATCTCGCGTTATTAATGTCAAGCGTTATTAGTATTTTTTTTTCACGTTGCGTTACCGCATCTCTATCGCGGCAGGGGCAACGGTGATAAGTATGATGGCAACGAGCTGCAGCACCATCGGGAAGGTCAGCTTGGTTTCGGCTATGCGGCCTTTCTTTTCCGCGCTCTTCTTGCGCATATCCCAGAGGGCGGCGCTTTCCTGCGCGAGCTTTTCGCTGAGGGCGCTGCCCTTGTCGATATTGTCGGCGAGTATCGCGCTGAACCGCATCACCTCACGGCGCCCGCTCCTTACGGCGAGGTCGGCAAACTCGGAGGTGAGCGACACGCGCGACGAGGCTATCCGGTCCTCCATACGGCAGAGTTCCTCGTAGAAATAGCTTTCGTCGGCGTCTTCCCTGCTTTGCCGGAGGAAGTCACGGACGCGCTTCCGTCCCCGCTTGCGAACCTGCTTTCCGGCGGTTTCCCGGAGTTTTCGTCCGAAACTAAGGCCGCGCTCCCGGCTCGCATAAGAAGCGCTTTCGCCGGCGGCTTCCCGGCTTGCCTTGCGTTCGCGATAGTCCGCGGCGATCTTCGCTATGGCGCTGCTGATAACGACGCCCGCGTTCAGAAGCAGGAGCAGCTTGTCGAGAAAATCGGGGAAGTCGCGTTCTACGCTTTCGCGCGCCGCGGCTATATCCCTGTCTATGCCGGCGTATCTGCGCCGGTATATGACGATACCGGCGATGAGAAACAGCAGCGGCGCAAGCAGCGCGGTTTTCTGCCCGGGAGACGCCCACGAAAGCTTCACACCGCCATCCGTCTGTCCGGGCAGGCTGACCTTGCTTCCGTCCGTGGCGGCGGATAGTTCGTCCGCGGCCGCGTCCACGCTCTCGGCTATATCGTCCGTAAAGTCGTACGCTTCAGGCGGGTCGCCCATCACAATATCCACTTCGAACCGGTCCGAAGCCTCGCCAAGACGAATATTCGCGGTCAGTCCGACCCTGTCCCCCTTCTTTCCTTCTATATGATTCACGCTGCCATCAGCCGAGACAATATGCTCGCTGTCGGAAGCCCACATAAGATCCGCGCCGCTCTCACTGTCATGTTCTACCAGTATAAGGTCGGACCTTATACTGGAAAGCGAGCTGTTTTTGCCGAGAATCAGCTT
>JAITEX010000156.1 GCA_031281765.1 Eubacteriales Family XIII. Incertae Sedis bacterium
GCGGCGAAGGCCGCCACAATGCAGAGGGCGAGGAAGAGCATGCCGGCGGTGTAGCCCATGCCGAGGCCCGCTGACCCGTAGAGGTCGGTGAACAGGCGGCGCGCGCCGTCAATAACGAAACCGAGCAGCAGGTTTGAAATCATCGAAATGATGCCCATGGCCGTCAGGGTGACGGTCATCGCGGTGTCTATTTTTTCGTGGTAGAGTTTTGCGACGACGGCGAACACGGTCGGATAGAGCGGCGCGATGCCGATGCCGGATAATACGATGAGGACCTCGCCGGGGCGGCCGCCGCAGAGGATGCCGAGAATAAGCGTGACGCTTGCGAAGCCGCAGAGCAGCAGCAGGGATTTGATAAACCCGAGTTTGTCGATAAGCGGCCCGATGACGAGCCGTGTCAGCGTAAAGACCGCGAAGAACGCGGTCAGCGCGAAAGCCGCTTCCTTGGTTCCGAAGCCGTTCGCTTTCTCCATATAATTGACGAGCCAGCCGCCGATACCCATCTCGGCCATGCCGCCGAACGAGAGGATGATGATAACGCACCAGAGATTTTTATCTCTCAAATACGCATTATATTCGCCTTTGATTTTTTCGTTGTCGCGTCCGTGTATATGTCCGAACAGGGCGGGAATAAGCGGCAGGAGGGCGCAGGCAAGCACTATCATATACATGTAGCGCCAGCCGAGCTGTGCGTTATGGACCGTTACGGCCATCAGGCCGGCGGAGGCGATAGGCCCGATAATGGAACCGCCGCCGTAGAAGAAATGCGCGATATTCAGCATGGTCCCCGTCCGCTCGGTAAAGAATCCGGCGGCGAGGATGCCGAGGGCTATTTCGAGCATACCGTTTGCGAGGTACATGATGAAGAACGAAAGGGCGAGCATGAGATAGCTCGGCGCGAAGCAAATCGTGACGCCGGACAGCGCTATGACGAAGAGGCTTATCATAAGCGCGGGCTTCAGCCCGATTCTGCGCGCAAGCGGGGCGGTAAAGCTGCAGGCGATGAGATAGCCGAGGGCATTTACGGCAAGCAGCAGCCCGATTTGAAATTCATTGATGTCGAGATCCGCCTGTATGCGCGGTATAGCCGGCCCCTTTACATTTTCGGACAGGCCGAAAATCAGGTAAGCCGCAAATATCACGACGGTGAGCAGAATAAAATTGCCGCGGCCCTTGCCGGCGGCGTCTTCGGGTAAACTCGGATTTTGTGTGTTTGCCATGGTGTTTCGGATTTACGACGCTGCGGAGCGCCTGCACAGAGCCATTGAACGGATAGTCTACTATGCGCTCAATAAATTCTATTACCTAATGTATAAAAGAACCACGCGAATGTCAATAGGAGAAACTTCCCAACGACACAAGGGAACCGTCCCCCTGTGCGATTGCTACAGCACGCGGCGCAGGAACTCGCCCGTATAGGAGCTTTTGATTTTCGCGATTTCTTCCGGCGTGCCGGTTGCGACTACGGTCCCGCCGCGGTCGCCGCCCTCGGGCCCGAGGTCGATAATATGGTCGGCGCGCTTGATGATGTCGAGATTGTGCTCGATGACGACGACCGTATTACCGGCGTCCGCGAGCTTGTCCAATACCTGAACCAGCTTGTCGACGTCCGCGAAGTGCAGGCCCGTCGTCGGCTCGTCGAGGATATAGAAGGTCCGGCCCGTGCTGCGTTTCGACAATTCCGTTGCGAGCTTGACGCGCTGGGCCTCCCCGCCCGAAAGCTGTGTAGACGGCTGGCCGAGCTTGATGTAGCCGAGGCCGACTTCCTCGAGCGTTTCAAGCTGGCGCGTAACGGTCGGGATATGCTTGAAAAATTCCACGGCTTCGGACACGGTCATTTCGAGTACGTCGTAGATGCTCTTGCCCTTATACTTCACCTCGAGGGTCTCGCGGTTGTACCGTTTGCCCTTGCAGACCTCGCAGGGTACGTAGACGTCCGGCAGGAAGTGCATCTCGATTTTGATGATGCCGTCGCCTTTGCAGGCTTCGCAGCGCCCGCCCTTTACATTGAAGCTGAAACGCCCCTTTTCATAGCCGCGCAGTTTCGCCTCGGGCAGGCGGGAAAACAGGTCGCGTATCGGAGTGAAGAGCCCCGTATAGGTGGCGGGATTCGAGCGCGGCGTCCGGCCGATCGGCGATTGGTCGATGTCGATGACCTTATCGATAAACTCGATGCCCTCGATGCCGTCATGCAGGCCGGGTTTTATATGGGCGCGGTTCACGGTCTGCGCGAGGGCCTTGTATAGTATCCCGTTGACAAGGCTGCTCTTGCCTGAACCCGAGACGCCCGTCACGCAGATGAATTTGCCGAGCGGAAAATCCACGTCGATGTGCTTCAGGTTGTTTTCGGACGCGCCTCTGACCCGTATCTCGTGGCCGTTGCCTTCGCGGTGTTTCGCGGGCACGCCTATCTTCTTTTTGCCGGAGAGGTACTGCCCCGTAATCGACCGTTTGCTCTTCTTGATGGCGTCGATCGTGCCCTCGGCGACGAGTTCGCCGCCATG
>JAITEX010000003.1 GCA_031281765.1 Eubacteriales Family XIII. Incertae Sedis bacterium
CGGAAAGATCCCGTTTGTTACGCAGCTTGAACCGGATGGCATAATTGATTACCGAAGTGAGAATGTCACGGAGCGTATCATGGCGTTGACCGGATCGCGAGGCGCGGATATTATTATCAACACCGTCGGAGCAAACGAAGCAACGATTGATTTGAACGAACGCTTAGCGTATAACGGCGCGTTGATTGCCATTGTGGACGCGCCGATAGTGAACGACCTCGACCTGCTGTTCGACCGTGGGCATACGATCAGCGTGGTGAACCTCGGCGGCGCTCACCGCTCCGGAAATGCGATACAAAAAGCGGACCTGTCTACGATAGCAAGCGAATTGCTTGACATGGCCGCGAAAGGCTTGATTGACCCGATGATCAGTACCGTGTTGCCGTTTGACCAATTGCCGACGGGCCTCGCCGACCTGAAAGCGGGCCGCATTACCGGCAAAGCCGTCGTGAACATGTCGTAAGGGTGTGTCAAGGGGACGACGCGAACCCCGGCAAGTCGCTCAGGCAAAACGCCGCATAGAGCGGAATGGCATAAATGCCGTTTGCAGAGCCGAAATTCCTGAGGGATAATCGTATGGCCCGTTCGGGTTTGTATTTTTCAATAAAGACAGACAAGCTCTTTGACGCTTTGTGGTCGCCGCGCTTTACCTCTATTGCGCATATGCCGCCCTGCCGCTCAATGACGAAATCCACTTCGGCGGCGTGGGCGCTGCGCCAGTAGAACAGTGGCGCTCCCAAAGTTTGCAAATGCTGCGCCACATAGTTCTCCGTCAGGGCGCCCGTAAAAATATTGTGCTGCCCGGATAATAGTATGCTCTGTTGAATACCGGATTTCATTGTCAGCATCCCGACATCCGACATATACAGTTTGAACGATGACAAATCTTCATATGCCGCTATCGGAGATGAGCCGACCTCGGTTTTCCCGCACTTGAGTACGACGCCGGCGAAATGCAACCACTCTATCGATGCGCCGAACAGCCCTGCGGTTCCACCCTTTTGCACCACCTTGTATTGAAACTTACGATTTTCCTTGCCGAGCTGCGCCGGAATGGAATTATAGCACGCGCGTATTTTGACGCTATCGGATGCGCTCGCGTATTTGGCCATGTCGGCGATATAGTCGTTCATTATTCCACTTTGCAGTTCAGGCATTTCTATCAGGCTCGCGCCGTCCTGCGTGGCGCTGACACACGCCGGCATCCCCCCGATTATCAGATACTCCAAATACAGCCGCTTCGCTTTCTCGTGCAAAGCCGCGGGCAGCGCCCTCACGGAGCCATATGCCTCACGAATCTCTCCGGCAAGGAACTTTTCATCCGCCGCAATAAGATATTCCTCGAAATCGAGCGGGTACATCGTGACCGTCTCTACTTTACCGACGGGGAACGAATATTTTTCCCGGTTGACCGCAACCCCAAGCAAACTGCCCGCAGCAACCACATGGTATTCCGGAGCCTCTTCATAAAAATATTTCAGCGACGTCAACGCCCGTTCCGACGCCTGTATTTCATCGAGTATAATCAGTGTTTTGCCCGGCTCGATCTTTTCATGGGCATCGCTTTCAAGCATCCGTATGATATATTTCGGTGAAATATCCTCATCGAAAAACCCGCGAACGATAGAGTTTACATCCAGATTTACATGTATCACATTGTCGTAATGAGAGCGCCCGAATGCCATCAGCGAATAGGTTTTCCCGACCTGCCTCGCGCCGTTTACTATCAGTGGCTTTCGCTGCTTCTTATTTTTCCACCGCAACAACTGTTCGTCGATTTTTCGTTTCATGTTTCAATAATACGCAAAACTGATAGTTATGTCAATAAAAATCATGAATTTACCGACTTTTCCTGACATAACGGTCATTTGCTTAAAAGTGTGTCAAGAGGGGCGTGGAATTTGACACACCCCTTGCGCGTGTGCCGGCGCTTCGCCCTACCACTTATGCAGGAAGGGCGAGATGCGTTTGTAGATGATGAACACCAACACTATGGTGATGGTGGCCTTGATCAGGTTGAACGGGATGATTGCGGTCGGCAGCATGTCGTAGACAGCGGCAACGGGCACGCCCATGAAGTGCGGCGTCACGAAAATATTTGCCGGAATCATGATTGCGGCCACCGCGAGGCCGCCGGCGATAAGCGCGATGACGGCGCCCTTTTTCGTCTTGAACTTGCGGTAGATAAATCCCGCGACGAGTACGTAGGATGCGAGGGCGATAACATGCATTATCATGCCATAGGGACCGCTCGACGGGGCGAACACCATGTCATGCAGCAGAATGGATACACCGCCGATGACGAGACCCGGCAGCGGCCCGAAGGCAAACGCGCTGATAAGCACCGGAATATCGGACGCTTCGTACTCGAGAAACGGCGCCGTGGGCAATATCGGGAAATGAATGAGCGAGAAGATGACCGCTATCGCCGCCATCATTCCCATCTTCGCAAGCATGACTGTCTTTCTGCTATTCTTCATAGACTCCTCCGTTCCGTAACCGAAAAAAATACCCCTTGTAAAGGGGCATTGCAAATCAAATCATCTATTGACTGCGTTTCTTCCATCCGGACTTGTGCCTTGCGGCAGTTACCGTCGGCATCGGATTCAAACCGATTCCTGCGCTGGTACGTACCGAAGTAGTTACCGCGCTCGCGGGCTTGTCGCGTCGCCTCTACGGGCTTTGCGCTTCACCGCCGGTGGGGAGTTGCACCCCGCCCCGAAACAATATATACGTTATTATACCATACTTGGGAGCCGCCTGTTATTCGCGGCTGGCGAGGGCGATGATGGCGTCGGCGTAGATGTGGGCGGAGCGGAGCAGGCTTTCGACGGTGACGTACTCGTCCTTCTGGTGCATAAGGTCGGCTTCGTCGGGGAAGCGGGGTCCGAAGGCAACGCAGTTCGGGACGGCGCGCGCGTAGGTGCCGCCGCCAACCACTATCGGGCCGTGTTCCGTGTCGCCCGTATTCTTCCGGTAGACCTCCATCAATTTCGTGATAAGCGGCGTGTCGGGCGAAAAATAAATCGGCGCCTTGTGGTCCTTTTTTATAAGGCCGAGATCCCGCGCGTCAAGCCCCGGCAGCAGCAGCGCGTAAATTTCATCATCCGTCTTTGTGACGGGATAGCGTACGTTCACATCTATAATGACGGCTTCCGCGTCCATCGAGATAAGGCCAACGTTCACCGTAAGCGCGCCCGAGGGTTCGTCCGCGCAGGCTATGCCGAGCTTTGCTCCGTCTAATTCAAACCCGATATGCTCATTGTAGAATTC
>JAITEX010000006.1 GCA_031281765.1 Eubacteriales Family XIII. Incertae Sedis bacterium
GTGGCAATACTGAACCGCAATCTCGAAAAGGGGCGGGCGGCAGCGGATTCATTTCAGAAATACGGCGGGACGTATTTCGCCGTGCAGTGCGACATCTCGGACCGCGCAAGCGTAACAGCGGCCGTCGGCGAGGTGCTCACTACCTTCGATACCATAGACGTGCTCGTCAACAACGCGGGCGTTGCGACGAACACGCCGTTCGTGGAGGACGAGGGGCTTGCGGAATGGCACCGCGTCATCGATACGGACCTGCACGGGGTCGCGAATATGATTCAGGAAGTGGCGCCGAAGATGATTGAAGCCGGCAAGGGCGGGCGCATCATCAATATATCGTCCGTCGGCGGGCAGTTTATCGGCGACGCCCTCGGCCATCCCAATTCGCCGTACTTTGCGGCAAAGGCGGCCCTCGACCACTTTACGCGCGACCTCGCCATCGAGTTTGGCGAGTATGGAATCCGCGTGAACGTGATTGCGCCGGGGCCCTTCCATTCAGACCTCGACGCGGACCTGCCGGACGAATTCAAGGAGCACGTAAAGAACGATTTGCCGGGGCATCGCTTTGGCGAGCCGATTGAAATCGGCGCCTACTGCGTTTTCCTCGCGTCGCCCGCTGCGGCGCACATTACCGGAGCCATATGCGTGCATGACGGCGGCATGCTCATAAGAGGGTAATTTTACTCTGCGTTTGCCGACTGGCTTTTGCCGTAGAGGCGGTAGAATATGATCCACACGGCGAAGGAAATGACGCCCATGACGAGGGTGATAAGGCCGACGAGATGGGCGAAGTCCCAGATGCTGAGGGACGCGAAGTAGATACCGAGCGTCCCTGTCAGCATATTGGCGGAACTGATAAGCGAGGAAGCAGAGCCCGCGTCATGTTTCTGTTGGTCGAGCATCATCGAGATGCCCGGCGGCTTGGTACAGCTTGCCGCGATAAACGACGGCAGCAGTGAGAGCGCAAAAGCGAAGGGCCCGAATCCCGCGAGGCCGAGTATGGCCGCGCCGCTTATCGTACAGATGACAAAGCAAACGGTGATAATGGAGAAGCGGCTGAAATATCTCGACAGCCATGTGTAGATGAACGGCCCGCCCATCATGCAGAGCGCGTTGGCGGAAAAAAAGAAACTGTATATCTGGCTGCTGAGTCCGTAGTATTCCTGATAGATATAGGAGGACGCGCCGATGAACGCCATTGACGCCGCGTTCTGTACGGAGAAAATGATGAGCAGGAGCAGAAAGGGCCGGCACTGTATGACGACGGCCAAGCGCGTGAGCGAGCGGAACATGCCGGTGGTGAGGCGCTCGGGAATCGTTTCGGTGTAGAGCAGGGAGCCGCAGAAAACGAGGGCGCCGAAAACCGACTGCAACAGGAAGATGCCGCGCCACGAGGTAAAGTTCATCAGAAAGGCGCCGAGTATGGGCGCTACCGTCGGACAGATAATGACCATCGAATTGATGATGGCGAGGGTTTTTTCACGCAGCCTCCCCGCATAGGCGTCCTTTACAATAGCTATTCCCATAGAGGTGGCGGCCGCGCCGCCGGCGGCCTGCAAGACGCGCGCCACTATCAGGGTCCAGATGCTCCACGCCGCCATGCAGAACATACTGGCCACGAAGTAGCAGGTAGTCCCGATGATGAGGATGGGGCGGCGTCCGAATTTATCGCTGAGCGGCCCCCAGACCAAGGTCATCACGGCCGAGGTGATAAAGAAGATGATAAGCGTCAGATTGGTCAGGGAAGCAGTGGTCTCAAATACCCGCGCCATCATCGGGAGGGCCGGTAGATAGAGGTCTGTTGAGAGCGCGGGGAAAGCGCCCAGCATGGTGAGAAAGACGAGCATCGCCCCCTTGCCGAGACGGCGCTGTTTGATTTCGTTATGTTCCATAGTAGTATTATATAACAATAACGCCGGTAAAATGTGCGGGTGTTGTGATGAGCGCAGAGGCAAATCTCTCTTCATTGTGTGTCTTTTCAAAGTTGTCTGAATTTACCGCGAAATTTTAAACGTTGAAATTCAGCCGTTTGTTCGCCTTCTATAAGCAAACATATTGATATAATAAGCATAATATATACGTAAACCGTTGACACGGGGGGTGAAGCGTATTACTATTCAGGTATGACGCCGAAACGGCGTGTAGTTATCGTTAGCAGTGATCAAATCAGTTAGCGTTCAGGAAGGAGACAATTATGAAGAAAGGTAAGACTTCAAGAATTCTTGCAGTGTTGCTTGCGGTGCTTATGGTCGGCGTGTTCGGGCTCGGCATGGCGGCTTGCGAGAAGGAAAGCACAGATGCAGACAAGGGGGCTACGAGCGATGAGGATACCGGCATCACGCGGCCCGATTCGTTCGCCGGCAAGGATATACTCACAGAAGATACGACGATCTGGTATATCACCCTGTCCACGGCAGGCGTTACAAACAGGATGGCAAAACTCGCGTTTGACTATGTCATCAAATACTATCCGAATATCAAGTTGGTAATGCAGGACGCCCAGTACAATCCCGAGCAGCAGGTTACATTCCTGAACGAGGCATTGACGCAGGGGGTTGACGCGGTCATGATCGAGGCGATGGATCCCGGCGCGACCCAGGGCCCGGTAGAGGCGCTCGAAGCGGCGGGGATTCCGGTTATCACAATCAACCTGAATACCTTCGCGACACATAGCCTGCATATCCAGGGCAATGACTACTATTCCGGCAAAGAAGCCGCCGACGTACTTGCGGCTGCCACCGACGGAAAAGGCGTTGCCGTTTCCGTAGACGGCCCGCAGCAGCAGGCTGAAACGAACCGGATGTGCGTCGGATTCCAGGAGCAGCTCGCTGAGAAGTATCCCGGCATCGAGTTCAAAGAGAACGTCTATACGGACAACTGGGACGCGGCTGTCGCGCAGACCAATATGGCTACCCTGATCCAGAAGTATCCGGACATCACGATGGTCTACTGCGCTTCCGATGACCTCGCCAACGGCGTTGTCTCCGCGGTCAAGGCCGCCGGCAAGCAGGACCAGATCAAGGTCTACGGTTCAATGGGCATGCCCGACGCGCTGAAGAGGATCCAGGAAGGTACGCAGTTCGGCACCTACTTCTCCGACAACTATATCGAGATGTCAACGGCTCTGTATCAGGCGCTCTACTTCATACAGAACGGTATCTCAATGAAGACGATGAACTATCCGGCCACCCCGCTCCTCGACCAGCCGACGACCCCGGTGACGAAGGACAACGTCGATCTCATTATCGAGACATCCCACTGGAAGGAAGCGGATCCCGACGCCTGGAAGTAAGGGTTGCGAATCGGCTAACATCAAATCGTCACAGCACTAAGGTGACGAGGCTATGAAACTAAAGGCAGGTTTGTGACTCAGGGGCTGAGCGTAAACCTGCCTTTTCCTCTACTGAATGATTGGAGTTTCCGATGAGAATAAAATCACAAAGCATCAGAAGGTTGGTGGCTGTCGGGCTCGTACTCGCGTTGGTCGTTATCTTTGCGATAACCACGCCGACGTTCTTTGGAGCGAGAAATATCTCAATTCTCCTGAAGGATTCCGCGTATCTTGGGCTCGTGGCCTGCGGGATGGCGTTTCCGATGATAGGCGGCGGGATAGACCTCTCCGTCGGAGGGATCGTCTGTGCGGTCGGCATAATTAGCGTTCATTTATCATACGATTTCGGTCTTTCCGGCTATGCAATCATCTTTATAGCTACCCTTGCCGGCGCCGCCTTCGGCCTCCTCAACGGAATTATCGTTGCGAAGGTCGGGCTTACCGAGTTCGTAGCGACCTTAGCTTCGGGCTTTCTCTTTCTCGGCCTCGGCCGCGCGCTCGTATTCAAGGACGCGGGCGGCAGGGCGGTGACCCGCGCGGTCAGCAGCGAGTCCTATCTCTCCTTCGGCAAGAATCCCCTGTGGGAGAACGGCTGGTACTTGATCACGTTTGTATGGATCGTCGTGGCGGTCGGGCTGTATATCGTCCTGAAAAAGACGAAGTTCGGTCTCTACACCTACGCGATAGGCTCCAATGACAAGGCCGCCAAAATGTCCGGTGTGGACACGACGAAAATCAAGATTATCGGGTTTATTATATCGGGCGCGTGCGCGGGGCTTGCCGCCTTCCTCGTGACCGCAAACCTCACGTCTTCACCCGCGGCCTTGGGTGACGGCTACGAGTTCAAGGCGATTGCCGCCTGCGTGGTGGGAGGCATTATGCTTGGCGGCGGCAAGGGCGACACGATAAACGCGCTGCTCGGCGCGCTGTTTATGACCATTATCCTGAACGGCATATACAAGTTCGGTCTCGATTCCACCTTTGTCTATATTATTCAGGGCCTCATCATATTGCTCGCAACCGCGTTCGATTCACAGTTCGCGAAATTTGCGGCGAAGCGGCGGCTCAAGGAACAGCGGCTCTCGGATATTACTCCGGCGTCTGCGTCTTAGGAAAGGAGGATGAGGTAATGTCAAAAGAAAAGAATGTTATCAAGATCAGCGAAACCGACGCCTCCGAGCCGAGAAAAACGGAAGGTGAGCTTCTGCGCTGCGAAAACATCGACAAGCTGTTCAGCGGCGTGCAGGTGCTCTTCAGCGCGGATTTCTCGATGAACTACGGCGAGGTCCACGCCCTGATGGGTGAGAACGGCGCGGGTAAATCCACGCTTATAAAGATCGTGACCGGCGTCTACCATAAAGACGGAGGCCAGCTGTTTATCGACGGGGAACCGGTGGAGGTGGACAGCCCGATCGACGCCCGCGCGCTCGGCATCGCCGTCATATATCAGGAGCTTTCGCTCATACCCGACCTGACGGTCATGGAGAACATCTACCTCGGTCAGGAACTCACGAAGGGCGGCATGCGGCAGAAGAAACGCATGAGGGGCCGTACGCTCGACCTGATAAAAAAATACGACCTGAACCTGAATCCCGACGCGCCGGTCGAAGTGCTCAGCATGGCGGACCGCCAGATGGTCGAGGTGCTGAAGGCGCTGAGCCAGGACGCGAAATTGGTCATTATGGACGAGCCGACCTCGTCGCTTTCGGCGTCGGAGGCGGAGCACCTGTTCAAAACGATTGAAGGGCTGAAGAGCAAGGGCGTCGGCATTATCTATGTGACGCACCGCCTCGAGGAAGTCTACCGCATCGCTGACCGTTTGACGGTCATGCGCAACGGCGAAGTGGTCGGTACGCTCACGAAGGAAGAGATCAACCCGAAGACCGTCACTACGATGATGATCGGCAGGGAAATCAAGACCGAACGGCAGGGGCGGGCGCCGCGCAACGAGGAAATGAAGCTCGAGGTCAGCGGCCTGTCCTATGGGGATCTGCTGAAGGATGTCAACTTTACGGCTTACGGCGGCGAGATCCTCGGCATCGGCGGTTTGGTCGGCAGCGGCCGTACCGAGCTTGTGCACTGCATCTACGGCATCAAGAAGCCGAAGACGGGCAAAATCACGCTGAACGGCAAGCCGGTATCGCGCTCGGTCATCAAGAATATCAACGACGGGTTCGGGCTCGTGCCGGAGGACCGGCGTCAGGAGGGCTTCAACCCGATTCAGACGATAGAGAAGAATATCTGTATCGCGAGCTATGACGTGCTCGCGAAGGTGCTCGGTTTGGTCGGCGCGAAGAAGGAGCGTATATGGGCGGAAACGGCCATGGAGGACTACGACATACGGCCGCGGGACCGCAATTTCTTTGTCGAGAATATGTCCGGCGGGAACCAGCAGAAGGTCGTGCTCGCCAGATGGCTGGCGAGAAAACCCCGCGTGCTCATCCTCGATGAGCCGACCGTCGGCGTCGACGTCGGCGTACGCGCAGAGCTTTATCGCTTTATGCGTGAGAGCGCGGCCAAGGGTTCTATCATCATCATGGTGTCATCCGACCTCTTTGAACTCGTTCAGATTTCAGACCGCATCCTCGTGATACACGACGGTAAATTCTTCGAGGAGTTTGAGGGCGATAAGGCGACGCAGCAGTCCATACTGCTTGCCTCGTCGGGTGAACATACCGAGGAAGGAGTTGCGTTATGAAAAAAGAAGATCTCGCAAGGAGTTTTAAGGTATGGATCCCGCGTATCATCGCTTTCGGCGCCATCTTTATCTTTATGGCGATAATGGAACAGAGCTTTTTTTCGACGTCAAATTTCATTGAGATCATCCGCTCTGTCTCCGTCTACGGCGTCATGTCGTGCGGCATGCTCTTCGTCGTACTGATCGGCGGTCTCGACCTTTCGATGGGCGCGATGGCGGGCCTCTGCGCTTCCATTATGTTTGTCATAGCGCAGAACGGCGCCAATTCCCTCTCGGCGACCCTGCTCGGCTTTGTCGTGGCCCTCGCCGTCGCCTTAGCCGTCGGATGGCTGCACGGCTTCTTTATTACGACGCTGAAGATTCCGTTCTTCGTCGTAACGCTTGCGACCAAATACATTCTGTACGGCGCGATACCGCTCGTCACCGCAGGCAAATATGTCTATGTGCGGGGCGGCTCCCCGATAGACAAAATCGGCACCTCGCGTATCTTCGATACGATTCCCATCCTCGTGGTGTATTTTGTCATCATTGCCCTTGTGACGTGGTTTATCCTGAACAAGACGGTCTTCGGCCGCAGGATATACGCGATTGGTGGCAATCCCACGGCGGCCGGATTCGTCGGCATCAAGGTGTTCAAGAATACGAACATCGCCTATATGCTCTGCACGACGGCGGCCTGCATTGGCGGCGTCATCCTTGCGGCGAACAACCAACAGGCGGGGACGACGACAGGAAACGCCTATGAGGGCATGGTCCTGATGGCCATGATAGTCGGTGGCATCAACCTTGCCGGCGGCCAGGGCACCGTCTCGGGCGTGGTATTCGGCGCTCTCATCATAGGGCTTATCCAGAACCTTGTGACCTTTATGAGCTGGGGCGACTACCTCAAATTGGTACAGGGCGCAATCATTCTGATTGTTGTCATCGTATCGGTTGTGACGCATACGCGTTCCATGCGCGGCAAGGGCCGTAAGGGAAGGAAGCTGCTCGCGAAAGTAAAAGCGGAGGCGCAGGACGAATAATAGTTCGTTCCCCGCGCGCTTCGGGTAAAGCAAAAGATTTTGACGGAAGTGAAGACGAAAGCCCTCGCTTCCGTCACTCATATCTAACCGTAAAAAGTATGTAGAGGCAGAGAGGACAGACACATGAGCGAACTGAAATATAAGAAACTCTTTGAGCCGATCCGGCTCGGCCGCCAGCTTTTCCGGCACCGTATCTTTTCTTCTCCGCAGGACATCTACCGTCTCACCTACGAGGGCTTCCTCGATGAGGCGGGGACGGCGTTCTATGAGCTGAAGGCCCTCGGCGGATTCGCGTCCGTCTGTCTCGGCGATTTCTTTGTCGACTCGAAATACGGGCGTAGCCATATGTTCCAGCTTGTCGGCGACGACATCAAGGGCAGGGGCAGCCTGACGCGCACGGCAAACGCCATTAAGCGCCACGGCGCGGTAGCGGCTGTTGAGCTGAACCACGCAGGGAAAAACGCAAACCTTATGCTTGACAGCGAGGATTTCATCTACGGCATCGTGGACGAGATACGCGAGGACGGCGTCGAGATACGCGCGATGGACGATGAGTGGATAGAGCGCGTCATCGAATGCTACGCGGCTGGCGCGTCTTTCGCGCGTCAGTGCGGCTACGGCATGATTACCTTGCACGCGGGCCACGGTTGGCTGCCGGCCCAGTTCTTCTCGAAAAAGGACAATACGCGAACGGATAAATGGGGCGGCTCCCTCGAGAACCGGATGCGTTTCCCGCTCGCCGTTGTCGAGGCTGTACGCAAACGCGTCGGCGCGGCCGTGCCGATAGAAGTGCGTATCAGCGGCGCGGAAGCCTATCCGGGCGGCTATGACATCGACGAAGGCATTGAGTTTGCGAAGGCGCTCGACGGAAAGGTGGATCTGATACACGTATCCGCGGGCCATCATGAATATCCCGAAGCGAGTATGGTGACGCATCCGCCGCTGTTCTCGCCGGACGGCGTGAACGTCCATCTCGCGGCCGAAATAAAGAAACACGTGCGGACGCCCGTAGCCACGGTCGGCGCGCTGACTGACCCCGCCATGATGGAGGAGATCATCGCTTCCGGACAAGCCGACGTGGTGCAGCTCGGGCGGCAATCGCTCGCCGACCCCTACCTGCCGCTGAAAGCGAGGATCGGCAAGGATGATGAAATCAACCAGTGCCTGCGCTGCATGAGCTGTTTTTCGGGCAGCACGTCGAGCGGCATCTTCTATTGCGCGACGAACCCCGTCATCGGCCACGAGCGCGACACGCTGAATGAGACGCCGCCGCGCGTCACAAAGAAGGTCCTCGTTGCGGGGGGCGGCGTCGGCGGCATGCAGGCGGCGCTGACGGCAGCGGAGCGCGGCCACGAAGTGATACTCTGCGAAAAGACGGACCGCCTCGGCGGCACGCTTATCTGCGAGGAGCATATCCCGTTCAAGAGCAAGCTCGATTCATACCTAAAACGCCAGGCGCTGCGTCTATCAAGAAGCACGGTTGACGTCAGGATGAATACGGAGGTAACGCCGGACTTCGCAAAGGAAATTGCGCCGGACGTCATTATCGCGGCTCTCGGCGCGCGTCCTGTCAAACCGCCGATTCCGGGCATAGACGGAGCGCATGTCTATGGCGCCGAAGAGGTCTACTTTGACCCGCAGAAGGCGGGAAACGACGTCGTCATTCTCGGCGCCGGCCTCGTGGGTCTGGAGCTCGGCATCTATCTCGCGCAGAACGGGCGCACCGTGAACGTGGTGGAGATGCTGCCGACGACCATTATGGACGTCGCGGAAATGAAGACATCCGATATGATAAACCATCCGGAACTGCTTGCGCCCGGCGTGAATATCGTCCACGGCGTCGCGCTGAATCAGCAGGTGAAGAAACTCGATTCGCTGAATGTCTACACGTCTACGGCGGCCATAGAGATAAAGGACGGCGGCGTCACGGTAAAAGACGCGGACGGCGAGCGGGAGATAGCTGCGGATACGGTCATCTATGCCGTGGGCCAGCGGCCGCTTTCGGACGAGGCGCTTGCGCTTGCGGAATGCGCGCCCGAATACTATCCGATCGGCGACTGCATCGAGCCGGCGAATATTATGGCGGCGACGGCGTTGGGGTATCAGGTAGC
>JAITEX010000034.1 GCA_031281765.1 Eubacteriales Family XIII. Incertae Sedis bacterium
GGAAACCAATGTTGCAAGTTCCCCGGCCACACATAGTATGTACTAAAGCCTAATTTGTATGAAATTTCTTCGTTAGCATATCGAAACGCTGGTATGGTATAATTTTGACTGTGTTTATTGCCCTACCGGTATATGCGGGGCGATGGTTGTCAGCCTATAGGGATTTGTTACGGAAACGGATGGATGGTATGGATTTTGTTTTGCCGAAGTATGAGGCGCCGGATTTTGGCGCGGAATTGTTTGTGAACGCGCCGGATGCGCGGACCGCCGAGGTAAGCGCGGACGGCGTGGCGCCCGAGAATTTTCACGCGACCTCAATGTACCCGGAATATTTCAAGATAAACGGTGAGTGGAAACTGATAACGGGCACGCGCATGGACTGCGTTCCCCGCCTGAACAGGGACGGTTCCCTTGAGACGGTCGAGTTCCGGAAGCTGAAAGCCGGCGACCGCGTTATCACAGGCAGAAACGACGACGGGAGTGAGGGCATCTATCTCTATACGGACGGCTTCAGGGCGGCATTCGGAGCCGCAACTTCGGACAGCTTCTCCTTCCGTTCGGGCAGGAGCCGCGAAACCTCCTTTGCGGGCGACTATGAGCGCCTCGCCTCGTTGCTGCGCCACGATAAGACCCACGGGCATATTATATGGGTACTCGGGCCCGCGGCCATATTCGACAAGGAATCACGTAAATGCATGGAATATATAGTCGGGAACGGCTACTGTCACGTCGTCTTCGGCGGGAACGCGGTCGCGACCCACGACCTTGAGGGGGCGATGCTCGGCACCGCGCTCGGCCAGGACCTCGAAACGACGAGGAACGTGCCTAACGGACATTACAATCATCTCGATGTGCTGAACCGGGCCGCGCGCTGCGGCGGCATAAGCGAAATGATAGACGAGTACGGCCTCGAGGGCGGCCTCGTCTGCACCTGCGTAAAAAACGAAGTCCCGCTCGTGCTTGCCGGCTCGATACGGGACGACGGCCCGCTTCCCGAGGTCGTCTGCCATACGAGCGAAGTCCAGGACCTGATGCGCGCGCATACGGGCAGAGCCACCACGGTGGTCTGTCTCGGTACGCAGCTCCATTCGATTGCGACGGGGAACCTGACGCCGTGTTATACGGTGGCGGAGGGCGAGGTTCGCCCCGTGTTCATCTATGCCGTCGATATTTCGGAGTTCGCGCTGAACAAACTGCGCGACCGCGGCTCGCTTGAAGTCACGACCATCGTTTCAAATATTCAGGACTTCCTCTTTAAAATCGTAACGTTGCTCGATAGCTGATACCGAAGGAAGGGTGTACCGAACATGGCGAGAAGCAGGCGGAAGCACCGGGTAAAATCCACGTCCTCTCTTGTCTTGCGGCTCGCGCTGCTGCTGGTGTCCGTAGCGGTCCTGCTTGCCTGCGTCCTTATCCCCGCCGAAAAACTCCCGTGGTACGCCGCCAGCCCCGTCAAACCGGTATCCGACGCCGATGCGCAGGTTGACAGCGCCCTGCCGCGCGCGGGTTCATCCGCCGCAGCAGCGGTCGGCAAGACGGCCGAGGCGACCATCTCGTTATGCGGGGACGTCCTGCTCCATACGACGGTTTTTAAACAGGCGAAATCGGAAGGCAGCTATGATTTCAACCCGTATTTTTCGATTATCAAGGAGTATATACATGGCGATATGAACATCGCGAACATGGAAGGCCCCGTGGACGCGCTTGGCGGGAACCAGGGAATATCGTCCTACCCCGCTTTCAACGCCCCGCACGAAATCTTAGACGCCCTGAAAGGCGCCGGCTTTACCACCCTGCTGACCGCAAACAACCACGCGCTCGACAAGGGCTTTAACGGCCTCGTGAAAAACCGTCAAAACATACGTGACGCAGGCCTTGACGCGGTCGGGACCTTTGAAAATCAAACGGAGCACGATGAACCGTTTATCAAATCCGTAAACGGCATCAAGATAGGGATTGCCGCCTACACGGACTCTACAAACGGGATTCCCCTTCCAAAACCTTATTGCGTGGATAAAATAGACCTGAACAGCTCCGCTGTGCCCGGAATCCTCGCCGATGTCGAGAGGCTGCGGGAAGCCGGCGCCGAATTTGTCATGGTGTCGCTCCATTGGGGCGCCGAGTATCAGGACGCGCCCGCCCCGGTGCAAAAGGATATTGCGGCAGGCCTCGCGGAGGGCGGCGTCGACGTGGTGATTGGCAACCACGCCCACTGCGTCCAGCCGATAGAGCGCATCGGGGACTGCTTAGTGATTTATTCGCTCGGCAATTTCTTTGTCGACCAAACCCCGCTCAATAGAGCGAAGACGCAGGAGAGTATGATAGTGAATTTGCGCGTGGCGCGCGATGCAGAGGGCATAATACGCCTCGCCGATGCGAGCTATATGCCGACCTTCATGTATAGGGTCACGGGGAAAAGCGGGCCTGACGCGTTCCGTCTGCTTCCGGCCGGCGCCTATGCCGAAGCCGACGAAAGACCCGGCGTCTTTACCCATGACGCCGACTGGAACAAATGCAAAAATGCGTGGAAGCGCGTTCCCGAAATCGTCGGGGACGCAATCAGGGCAACGGCCGAAAGCCCCCGATAAGGCCCCGGCAGATTTCTTTCACCATGTTATATACCGTATAGAGTCTAGAGCACCGCTTCGAGCATAACGAGCGTACCCGTATGCAGGCTATCATGAAACAGGCGTATATCCGGCCTTTCGGCCATATCGAACGCAAACGAAAGCGGTATGCACGGCGCGGAAACCACCGCGCCTTCGCGCAGCATATCCGAGGTGAGCCAACCGCTTGTGCCGGTCGTGTCGAGGATATATGAAAACGCCGCTATATCCTTGGGATCCGTTATTACGCGGTCCTTATCCCTTTTGATACGCCGCGCCGCGAGCATATCCCTGTCATAGAGCGTCAGGGCCGCGCCCGCCTGACGAAGCGCGTTTGCCGCTATGCTCCCCACATTGCCGCAACCGAGCAGCAGTACGCTTCTGTTCCTCAGTGAGCCCGGCCCGCCGGCCATCTCTTCCAGCGCCGTCATATAGCCATAGGCAGTAGCGGCGTTGTTTTCGCAGCAGACGCCATTGCGGAAATTCAGCGCCATATACCGCTGGTCGTCCGCAAGGAAGACGACATCTGCGCCGCGTTCCCACGCGCGATAGAACCCGTCAATATCAACGCCATCCGAATCCACTACCTGCACGCCTGCGTACCGCAACACGGACTCTACCGAAGCGGAAAAACCGTCTACCCTGCCCTGGCCCGCCGTAACGGGAACCACGCAGCAGCTTATCTGCGACAGGGAGCCGAGCATACCGAGACCGCCGTGCGCCGCGCCGTACGGGCTGATCGATTTCAGATGCACCGCGGCGGAAAATGCGAGCGAGACGGGGTCCATGCCCGTCAGCAGCTTCACATTGTCCGCGTAGATCTGCGTATCCCGGTCGGTTTTCAGCAGTATATCCGTTGTCAGTCGTGTCATTCCACTCCGTTTCCGCCCGCCGTTTCTCAGTCGGCCCGGCGTTCAATTATCTTCTTGTTCCTGATCATGCACTGCGAACAATTCTCCCTGTTCCCGATACAGATGAGGCATTCGTCCGTCGGGAAGTCCGCGCTGCCGTCCGCGACAAGGTAGACGCCGGAAACCGTCTTGATTGGCAGCATCGTGCCGCTGTCCAAAACCGTAATGCCGATGTCTGAAGCGCCGAGCGCCTCCGCTATCTCCCGGCTCTGTCCGTGGCTCATGCCGTAAAATCCCGGACTGAACGCGGGACTCAGCCCCACGCCCTGCAACGGCTCTATCAGGCGCTTCAAATCGCGCTCGAACAGCAGCCTGCCCGCGTCCACATAGGCCGTTCCCCACATATGGGCAAACAGCAGCTCGGCAATATCGTCTTCATTATAGCAGACGCATTCGCCGCCCGTAATGATATAGGGTATGACCTGCCGCACCGATGCGTCGGGGAAGCGCGAAAAGGCGACCGCGCGTATTTCAAGGCTGTCGGCGGCACGCTCCGGCTGCGCTGCGCCGCCGGAGCGTGCCGGTATACGAACGCTGTTATGCCGATAGGACCCGGGGCCGAATATCTCATAATAGCCCCGTACGTCTATGCCGCCGATCCCGGCTTCAAGCACCCGCTCGGCTTCAGCCAGCATGCGATGGTGCTTGTCCCTCGTAAAGTCGAATTTGACCGCCTTAAAAAACAGCTCGCGGGCAAGCGGCCTGACGTCCTCCTCCGTGTATGAAAAGAAAACGCGTGGCATCTACGCCTCATACAGTTTTTCGAGATTCATAGCGGTTTCCTCTCCTCTCTGATGCGCGGTATCCCTCAGTAGGAATACTATATATCAAGATAGGAGTCCGCGTAAAGGGTCTGGTTCATAATTATCGCTGCGGTCTTTATGGCTTCCATCAGCTGCCGGTCGTTCGGGTTCGCTATCGCCGAGGTGAGGCCGCATTCAATGGCCATCGTTATCATGGCGGAATCCACTATCGGCCGCACTTCCTTCGGCATGCCGTTCGACGCGTTTGAAATACCGGCCGTGGAATTCAGCCCCATATCCGAAAGCTGACGGATAAATTCGAAGAACTCCTTCTGTTTCTCCTGCATGCCCTTGATGACGAGCGTGAGCGGGTCGAACCAGAGGTCCGCCGGATCCATGCCGCGTTCCATCGCGTATTCGAGCATCTCCTGGCAATAGGCCATGCGCTCGTCATTGTCCTTCGGCACGCCGTGCTTCGAGCAGAGGGCGATGGATATGGCGTCGTTTTCCGCCGCCACATCGATATAGGAGATGCGTTCCCCCGCGTCTGCGGAATTTACAACGGGCTTGCCCTTCGAGCGGTTGTAGACGGATATGCCGGCCGCTATGGCTTTCTTGTTCGCCGTATCGAGTACGAGCGGCACATTGTCTAAGTTCTCCTGCAGCGTTTTGACCGCCCATATCATCAGTTCCTCGCCGTCCTTCTCGGCCGGGCCGATATTCACGTCGAGATAGTCGGCTCCCGCATCGAGCTGGGCCTTGCCGCGGCGCAGTATCGGCTCGGGGTCGCGGTTTGCCATCGCGTCGCGTATCTCGGGCGATATGCAGTGAATCCGCTCGCCTATCACAATAAATTTATCCATATCCATCCTCCTTGCCACTGCAAACTATCCGTCATTCCGGGAACAGACGCGTCCCGCCGCTCTCACGCGGCCGGCTGCGCGTTATAGTCCCCCTCTTTCAGGAACTTGACCAAACTTATCGCTTCATTCGGGGCGACGACGATCTTCCAGCCCGGAAGGTTTTCCTCGAGCTCACCTTTCAGCACGGCGACCTTGCCGGGGATCATAAGCGTGCGGCTTTTAATTTTTTCTTCGATGCCGTCTTCCTTGATAAACCGGGAAATGGAACCGGCGGACAGTTTGCCGGCCGCCCACGCGGTTAGCACGGAATACCCGCCCGCGTCGGGGATAAGCAGGTTTATCGGCACGCCCGAACGCTCGATTTCGCCGGAAATGATAAAGTAGGTCAGCGCAAAGTCCACGGTCAGCGCGCAGGGCGCGTTCTCATCCGCGCCGTTCAGCGGATAATTGCCCTTTTCGACGGTCATCGGCTTCTGCGGGTCCGTGAAGATGTTCTGCCGCAAGCCGAAGAGCGGCAGGGCCTGCGCGTAGCTGAGCTCGTTCAGAATAATGATTGAACCGTATTTCAGCGTAAATAATGAGGCTAAGGCAATCTGCATATTGGCGTCGCCGGGCGCAAGCTTTTCCACGTTCACTATCGTCGGATAGCCGAAACTGCGGTCATTATCTGCTAAGGCCGCGCGCCGGATCTGGACGGTATTCGCAAACGCGTCTTTTATTGACGCCGCGCCAACGTCAATCAGCAAATTCTTGTTGCCGGTTTTTTCGATGGCCTGCACGAGATCGTAAAGCGCGTCTAAGTCCGCGGCGCTTACGCCGAGGGCGACGTCGTATTCCGTCGCGATCTTTGCCATCTCCTCATAATTCGACTCGTTCGCGCCGTTCAGTACCGGCTTGCCGTCCTTCGCGATTTCGAGGGCTGCGCGCGCCGCGGCGGGGTCGGACACCTCAAGCACCAAGGTCCTGCCCGTATCGGCGGCCTTCCGTACCGCTTCGGTAAAGGCAGTCTCATCGCCCTCGTAGACCACGTTGACGAGCTCCACTATCATGCGCTCGCTGATACGCTCATAGTCGATTTTCAGCATATCCTCGAGCGTATTGTCCGCGTCGTCCGGCTTTACGGAAACCGCGTAGAGGCTCTTTGAGACGAAGGTCTTGTCGTGCCGGAACAAAACCGTTTCGCCGCCGAGCGAGTATTCCTGCTCCCCGGCGCCTATCTTCACCGTATGCATCGGCGGCGCCGCCGCTTCGCTGAGCGTTGCGAGCGCATCAGCCGACATATGCGGGCACTGCTCTATCTGAACCGTCCCCTGCGCGACCTTCATCGCGAACGCCATGCAGGTCGGATTGCCGCATTCCTTGCAGTTTGTCCGCGGCGTCAGTTTGAAAATATCTAATCCTTTGAGCGCCATACTATGTGCCTCCTCTCCTACATCAACGCGCTTATCATATCCGAAATCGTCTTGACGGAATCCGGATGCCGGAGTATCACGGCATTCGAGCCCGAAGCGAGGCTGGCGGCAGCGGTCGATATTTCCATATCCACGCCGCGCTGCTCCACAGGCCCCCATTCGGGGAAATCCGCTTCGGAAACTATGGCCTCTTTGACGGACCATGCTTCCGCCGACACGGGAGTAATAATAGGCGTCTGCAGCGAATCGTCGTTTTGCGACAGGGCCGCGCTCTTGATGCGTTCCATAGCGGAGGCAACATATTCGAAACCGTAACCGGCGGCGGCCTGCCCCACATTCATCACAAGGTTGCCGTTCGACACGCCCATCTGCGAAATCACCACATTCAGCTGCTTCGCGAGGTTGATGTCGACGGCCGATTCCGCGCCGATTTTCTGGTTGTAGGCGAGTACGGCGCCAACGGCAATCCCCTTGTAATTGTCCTCCGTGGCCGAGAGCAACAATACGTTCTTACCCTGCAGCGCCTCGGCGATCTTGCCGAGCAGAGTCCCGTCCTTTTCCGCGTTCCCCGTGCCCTGGATCACGAGGGGCAGGGTCACGGCCCCGGCAACCTCCATCGCGATCTTTACGGCGTCTTCGACGGGCATATCGTCGCCATTCGGGTCGGCGCTTTCGAGGTCTAAGCACACAAATGACGCGCCGGGCATTTCACAGGCGCGCTTCGCGACGTCGGAAAGCGTTTCCGCGCCCTCATAGAATGCGGCGATGCCGGGCACATCGCGGCGCGGCCCCTTGTCCGAGAATTCGACGCCGACTAAGGGCGGATTCTTGATGGGCGCGTCGAAGCTGTAGAACGGGTAGACGTTTTCACCGCCGAGGGTGACGGCGCTGTCTCCTGTCCCGATGGTCGTTTCCGCAACAGACGCGGAAAAGACCTGTGGATTTCGTTTGAATGCCATGCGGTTTCCTCCTTATTACGCTCCAAACAAAACAACTTATATCAACGGTTCAAATCCGAGAACCGGGTGCCCTTTTTCAGCGAGGAATTCTATCAGTGCTTCCGGATCCTCCGTAATGGTCTCATCCCCTATCATCGAAGTGAAATTATCCACATCATAAAGTTCCTTCGCGGTCTTGTCGAGCTTTGCGCCGACGAGTTCCTTCAGCGCTTTCGGCATCCATACTATCCTGCCCGGGCCACCCTCGGCGCGCATGAACTTCCGCGACGAGATGAACTGCTTGCCGTGACCCATAAAGCCCGGCGTCTGCACGCCCCCGCCCGTCATTGAAGCCATTTCCGGGAAGGACATACCGAGGGGCGTCATGCCCATATGTTCGCGGTTCACTATCACCACGCCGCTTGAGAACGGCTCGATGCCGCAGATGCACTCGAAGCAGCCGCAGCTCGTCATCGGGTCCTGCATAATGGAATAGAGCGTTACCTGCTCGAGATTGCCGTGCGAGGACTTGTATACAAACTCGTTCACATCCTCCCAAATGCCGACGTTCTCGTCCACCACGCGCTTCTTCGTCACGACCTGGCACGGCCCGTTCGCATCGAGTTGGTTTGTCGCCTTCGCGTCGAGCCACGATACGGCGCCGCAGAGCCCGAGTCGTTCGGGCGTCACCACGCAGACGTGGGCCGGGGAGAACGACTGGCAGAGAATGCAGCTATAGAATTCCTCGACGCTCTCGTCCGTCATGGATCCGAGCCGCGCGTCGCGGTCATCATACGCCTTCTTCGCGACCTCGCTCAGTTCGTGACAGAGATCCTGATCGGTGATAATAGTCACCTGACACTTGTCGACGACGGCCTCATATTCGCTCTTTATCTTCGCATAGATGACTTCCCCGAGATGTTTCGCGCGGAAACCCGCGTCATAGGCGGCCTTGCTGACGCGCAGGCGCAGAATATCCCGCTGCCCCGTATGCATGACGCCCTCTATACAGTTCAGGAAATTATGGAAATTGCGTTCAAAGACTGGTTCGAAGTCCGACTGCATATCCTTGCCCGCGACCTCCGCGAGGAAGCCTATCGCGAATTCGGCGCCCACCTCATACTCGTCGAAATCCTTGCCTATCAGTTCAATCTTGTGGTCCTCGATTTCATGGGAATCCTTCATACGCACGAGCTCAAAGCAATCGAAGCGCGCGCCGTCGCAGTCGATTTGCGTCTCCTTGCGGCGGACTATCTCACCCTCGAACGCCGTCGAAAACGCCACCGGTATATCGATATTTGTGACTTTTATCTTGATGTCGCGCGCTTCGAGCGAAGTCTCGATGAAATTCTCCGTGTCCTTCTGTATGATAATAGTCTTTGGCACGCTCCACATATCGTTCTCGTCGTTCGTGATGACCGGAAATCCCATCGCGATGGCGCCCGCGCCGCAGGCGACCACGATGTCCTCCACCGGTTCATAGACATTCACAAAGGCATGGATACGGTAGAAGGTATAATCGTCAAATTCCTCACGGTCGCCGGGTTTGACCGCACCGAATATCATCGCGGCCCGGTAGACGAACGAAATGACATGCGCCACGCACCAGATGTCCGGGCCGACAGCGACCACGCGGACAGGAAAGCCCATATTCAGATTCAGGCGCCGCGCCTGTTCGATGACCTCACCGATGAGAAATACGAAGATGCCGCGCGTCTGATAGCCCTTGATAAGGTCGACGGCGGCCTGATCCGACGGCGCTTCTCCGTAGAGAACGACAAAACCCGGAATATCGTCCGTGACAAGGGGCACGCCGAGTTCGCGCACCTCCGCGTCGGAGAGATGTCCGTGATACTCGCCCTTGTACGGGTTCGGGTCTTTTGCATACTTGCAGGCCTCGATGACTTCCGCAGCAAGGAAGGTCGCAAACCCCGTCTTGAACACCGTCGAGGTGTTCGGCGTCTTGCCGTTCCACTCTTTCACCGTCTTGAAGCATTCGTTCAGTTTCGCGAGCGTCGTCACGTTTTCGCCGAGATAGGCGGAGTGTATCGCGAGGAA
>JAITEX010000002.1 GCA_031281765.1 Eubacteriales Family XIII. Incertae Sedis bacterium
ACGCCGATGGGCTTTGACGGTTATATGGCAAGCAGACTGAGCCAATGGCTGCACAGCATCGGCATCAAATTCATCTACATCGACCCGGCGCTGAATTATTCGGGCTGCTACCTCGCGGATAAATGGATACCGGTGCTGCCGAATACGGATGCGGCGCTCTACCTCGCGATAGCGCACGTGTGGCTGACGGAGGGCACGTTTGACAAGGAATATGTTGACACGCATGCGGTCGGCGCCGAAGGCTTTTTCGACTATGTGCTCGGCAAGGAGGACGGCGAGGAGAAGACGCCGAAGTGGGCGGCCGAAAAATGTGGAGTGCCGGAATATACGATTAAGGCGCTCGCGCGCTATTGGGGCAAGAAGGTTGTCAGCGTGTCCATCGGTAACGGCGGCCCCGGCATCCGCGGCGCTTTTTCCACCGAACCCGCCCGCCTGCAGTCCGTCCTGCTCGGTATGCAGGGCCTCGGCAAGCCCGGCGTCCATCAGGTGAAATGGCTCGAGTGGGGCATCTTCTCCCCGAATATGCCGATGCCGCATCAGGGCATAACGAATCCAAATTTGCCGCTGCGCAGTGACGCGGTTCATCCGCCGAACCAGCCGTCCGGCTTTGAAGTCGTCGATCCCGTCGTCTATCGCCAGACCATAGTGGAGCGCGCGAAGAACGGCCAGGGCGTCTATTCCGCCGAGGAGATGGAGGAGGCGATGAAGCTGCTCGCGGAACTCGAGAAACCGCCGAAGTACCCGCCGTCCCAGTCGATACCGAAGTGCATGATCCACGACGCGATACTTGACGGCCATGTGGAATGGTGGGGCTTGCATTCGTTCTGCGGGCCGGATTTTGAGCAATGGGAAAAGCACGAATACCCGGCGCCCGGTTGTTCGGAAGTCCATATGATTTGGACGGATTCGCCGTGCATGGTCACGTGCTGGAACGATGGCTTCCGGTTTGTGAAAGCCCTGCGCAGTGAAAAAATAGAGACGGTCGTGGCGCAGCACCCGTGGCTTGAAAACGATTGCTACCTCGCGGATATTATACTGCCCGTCGCGACGAAGTACGAGATGGAGGACATCTGCGACGACTTCAACGGAGGCATATTCTGCTCCGTCTATCATGAGCGGCAGGCGTGCCCGCCCGTGGGCGAATCGAAAAACGATTGGGACTGCGTGGTGGAGGTCGCGAAGAAAATCGGTGATGACGTGTACCGCGAGCTGACGAACGACGAACTCCCGCTTGACAAACTCATCGACACCTTCTGGAAGGGGAGTAATGTATCCCACCTCGACGCGAAAGACGAGTTCCACACAAAGGACATCTTTGTGGTCCCGGCCGACCCGGATTTCAGCGGCATACCGCCGGGCCTGCGGGAGTTTTACGAAGACCCGGAGAAGGCCCCGCTTTCGACGCCGACCGGCAAGCTCGAATTCACCTCTACTAAGATAGCGGAACATTTTCCGGACGACGAGGAGCGCCCGCCTTATCCGAAGTGGATCGAGCGGAGCGAGCTGCATGACGAGCGCCTCTCCGGTGATCGCGCGAAGTCCTACCCCCTGCTCTGTATGTCGAACCACGGCAGGTGGCGGTTCCACGCGCAGCTGGACGACCACACGTGGAACCGCGAGATAGACTTGATGAAGATACGCGCGAAGGACGGCTATCAATATGAGTCGGCGTGGATAAACCCGCGGACGGCTGCCGCGCGCGGCATCGAATACGGCGATGTGATAAAGGTGTTCAATGAGCGCGGCGTGGTGCTCTGCGGCGCGTTCCCGACGGAGCGCGTGCGGGAGGACGTGGTCTATGTGGACCACGGCTCGCGCTTCGACCCGATCGACCCCGAGGGCATCGACCGCGGCGGCGCCATCAACCTCATTACGCCCACCGCCATCACCTCGAAAAAGGTCACGGGCATGGTTGTCAGCGGCTTCCTCGTAGACATCGCAAAGGTGACGGACGGGGAGATGGCCGCGTGGAAAGAGCGCTACCCGGACGCGTTTTCGCGGACGATAGACGAGGGCTCCGGCGTGTGCCTCGCGGGATGGCTCCGCGCATAATATGAGCGCGCGTATCCCGAACCGCCCCGGCGAACCATCAGGATGATTTATCCCCGGCCGCCCCGGCGACCCATCAGGATGACTCTGTGCGGGAGCGTGGATTGAAATAAGACGGCGCGGGATGCAATCGTCACGGCGGCGCGTCGCTCCCCGCACAGGAACATGAATAGAAACCGCAAAATCACAAGGAGGGCAACATGGCGAAAGTAATAACGGTAGACGTAGCGAAATGCAACGGGTGTTATACCTGCCAAACGGTCTGCAAGGACGAGCACGTCGGCAACGATTGGCTGCCCTACGCGAAAGCGCAGCCGGACATCGGCCAGTTCTGGGTGAAACTCGAAGAACACGTCGGCGGTTCCGTCCCGAAAGTGCGCTCCTATTACATCCCGAAATTCTGCAACCACTGCGAAAAGCCCGCCTGCGCCGCCGCCTGCGGCCAGAGCGCGATTTATAAGCGCGGCGACGGCCTCGTCATTATCGACCCGGCGAAATGCACGGGCTGCGGCGACTGCCTGCCCGCCTGCCCCTATCAGAGCGTCTACCTGAACGAGGACGCCGCCATTTGCCAAAAATGCACGGGCTGCGCCCACCTGCTCGACGCGGGCGAGAAGCTGCCGCGGTGTGTGGAAGCCTGCCCGACGGACGCCCTCGGCTTCGGCGAGAAGAGCGATCTGCAAGACGATTTTATTACGGGCGCCACCGTGCTGAGGCCCGAGACGGGGTGCTACCCGCAGGTGTTCTACCGTAATATACCGGGCATATTTATCGCCGGCGCCGTGTTCGACCCCGCCGTGATGGAAGTAATAATAGGCGCGCGCGTCCGCGCGACGAACGGCGGTAAGACATGGGAGGTCGTGACGGACGATTTCGGCGACTTCTGGTTCACCGACCTTGCGGCAGGAAAGTACGATGTCGTGATTGAGGCGAAGGGTTTCGCCTACAAAACATTCGAAAAAGTGGACGCGACGGCGGATATAAACCTCGGGGACATTCCGCTATCCCGGGCGTGAACGGCGAATCTCTCACAGAGCGGCGACCGTATGAGCGACACAATCCTATTGAAAATCCGCCCGTTTGTGTCGATTACCGCAATTTGCGTGAAAGTTCCGTGAAGTTTTCCTGAAGTGCCTTGATTTCGCTGAAATATTTCTGTAATATTAGCGGTAGGAGGCAGATAGCCAATGAAAGCACAAAAGGTTAATTTTATTTTTGTCGAAAAAGATCCGTGGTACAAGAAAGTCGTCAACGGCATATCCGGCCGTTCGTCCGGAAGCGGACGTTACGGCTGCAGCGTTCACGGTTTCAAGACCGATTCATCGAAATATAAATTCAGTAGCTCTGTTATGAAGAAGAGCAAAAAGCACAGCACGGACGGCGTCGCGTTCAGCGACGGCGAACCGATTTATCCGAAACGCCGCGGCGGAAATGAGCAGAATGAGGGGCGCATCCCCATCTATCCGGGCAATGAAGCTCGCCGGGAAAACAGAGCGCCGCTTGATGTTTCCGCCCCTATCGCGCCGATACATGAGGACCGGCGCGTGAGCGCCGCGCAGCCGGTTCCGCAAAGAGCTACGCAGCAGCAGTCACAGTGGCAGCGCCCGGCGCCGCCGCAAGCCTATCGGTCAGACGAGAATCATCCGCCGCGCCAGAGCTACTCGGCGTATTCGGCGGAGCGGAGCGCGGACCGCGATATGGCGGACAAACTGTCGCGCGCGTTCGACAACTACGATTCGAGCGTCTACCGTTCGGAAACCGCGCAAAAGATACAAGACGGGCTGAGGGAAAAAACACAGAGCATTCGCGAAGCGTCCGCGGACAGACTGTCGGCGGCAAAGGACCGTTTCAACACGGCAAGCCAAAAGGAGGATTCCGTCGCGGCAAAGGTCAAAAATACCTACGAGCGCACGTCGGAACGGCTGCATGAAGCGAAACACGCATTGCTTGTCTGGGGCGTGGGCAGCGCTGTCGGATTGGCGGTACTTTTCGCCATATCGCTGCTCATCGTCAACGCAAATTCCACTCTGTAAATTTTTCCGCCCACTACTTTATCGCCTGTGGCAACACGGGCGATTTTTTGTGCCCCGGGACACCGGGGGACGTCTCTCGCGTCTGGACACCGGGGGACGTCTTTTATTTTGTGCCTGCGGGCACAAAATATGAGCGTCCCCTCTGTGCCCTGTCGCAACGACACAAAAAAGAACGTCCCTGTTGTGCCTGTTGTGTTTCTGGTAGAATAGGTGTAACGGCAAAATAATTTCAAAAACCCCTTGACAAGCGTCTCTGCGCGCTATATAATCATAGAACACATATATGAGAACAATGTTATTGCTTTGTTGATACTGTTGCAAAACGGAAAGGAAGTGCATTATGGCAAAAATAACGAGTACGGAAAATTGGAAGTTCGAAACGAAAGCCCTGCACGTGGGGCAGGAGGAGGCGGACGTCGCGACAGACGCGCGGGCCGTCCCGATCTACCAGACCACGGCGTATGTCTTTCACAATGCGGAGCACGCGGCGGCGCGGTTCGGCCTCGCGGACGCGGGCAATATCTACAGCCG
>JAITEX010000049.1 GCA_031281765.1 Eubacteriales Family XIII. Incertae Sedis bacterium
CGGCCGCTTTCGGACGAGGCGCTTGCGCTTGCGGAATGCGCGCCCGAATACTATCCGATCGGCGACTGCATCGAGCCGGCGAATATTATGGCGGCGACGGCGTTGGGGTATCAGGTAGCCCGCGACATAGGCGATAGGCTATGAGGCGCCTGTTTTGCCTGTACCGCCGTTGTTCCTAATGACGGAGATAATACTTTACCGTCATTGCGAGGAGCAACGCGACGAAGCAATCCATAAAAATACCGTCAATTTGGATTGCTTCGCTCCGCTCGCAATGACGGGGAGGATATTTTTCATAGAGTCTGGCGGCTCATAATGATTGAGTAAAAAATGTATAGTGTGAAGGAGGAATAGAATGAACGAACTGAAGTATCCGCATCTCTTTGCGCCGATCAGGCTCGGCAAGACGATGTTTAGAAACCGGCTGTTCGGCTCGCCGACGGGTTTTCAGGATTTGACGAGCGAGGGCTTCCCGCCGGCTGAGATGTGCGCCTATTATGAGCGCAAGGCCATGGGCGGCGCGGCTTCCGTTGCGGTCGGCGAATGCATCGTCGATTCGAAACGCGGCATGGGCGGCCCGAACCATGTACCGCTCGACAATCCGGAATTGGTCGGCCCGCTGACGAATGTGGCGCTCGCCATAGCGAAGTACGGCGCGGTCCCCGTCGTTGAATTGCAGCACGCGGGCATGTTCGCCGAGGAATCCGTGAAGCGCGGCGGCGAGGTGTTTGCGCCCGTCGAGATGGACGCTCCGCAGGGGGCCGTGGTCCACGCCGAGGAGGACACGGGGCCGATAGAGCGGATACCCGCCATGCCGCTCGACGTCATCGAACAGACCATAGAGGCGTACGGAGACGCGGCCGCCTTTGCGAAGTTCTGCGGTTTCGGCATGGCACTGATACACGGCGGCCACGGCTGGATGCTTTCGCAGTGGCTCTCGCCGCTCATCAATACGCGTACGGATGAATGGGGCGGCAGCTTGGAAAACCGTATGCGCCTGCCGCTCGCCATTATAGAAAATATACGCAAAAAGTGCGGCCATCATTTCCCGATAGAGTTCCGCATGAGCGTCACGGAGGCGAACGAGGGCGGCTACGGTATAGACGAGGGGCTTGCGATAGCGAAGATGCTCGACCAGAAGGTCGATATTATCCACGCGTCGGCCGGCAACCATGAGGTGCGCGACGCCTTCGTCATCACGCACCCGAGCCTGTTTGCGCCGGACGGCGTGAACGCCTATCTCGCCGAAGCCATCAAGAAATCCGGCGTACAGACGCCCGTCGCTACGGTCGGCGCCTTTACGGAGCCCGAACTGATGGAAGAGGTCATCGCCTCGGGCAAGGCGGACATCGTGAATGTGGCGCGCGGCCTTATCGCGGACCCGGATTTGCCGCTGAAAGCCCGCACGGGCAGGGATGCGGATATTACGCGCTGCCTGCGCTGCTTCACCTGCTTCAGTTTCCTGTTGACGAACCAGCAGTTCTGCTGCGCGGTCAATCCTGAAATCGGCCAGGAGATCGAGACGAAATTCTCGCATCCCGCGCCGCACATAAAGAAGACGGTCCTCGTTGCGGGTGGCGGCGTCGGCGGTATGGAAGCCGCGCTGACAGCCGCGGGACGCGGCCATCATGTCATCCTCTGCGAGAAGACGGGCCGCCTTGGCGGCGCGCTGCGCTGCGAGGAAAAGGTCCCGTTCAAGAAAGCGCTTGACGACTATCTGAATCTCCAGGAAAAGCGCGTCAAGGAATCCGCCATCGACCTGCGCCTGAATACGGCTGTGACGCCGGAGCTTGCGAAGGACATCGCGCCGGACGTGATTATTGCGGCGCTCGGAGCAAAAGCTCTGAAGCCGCCGATTCCCGGCATAGACGGCCCGCACGTCAAGAGCGCGGAGGACGTCTATGTGAATCCGGAGTTGGCCGGGGATAAGGTCATTATTCTCGGGGCGGGCTTTGTCGGCACGGAACTCGGCATCTATCTGAAAGGCCTCGGCAAGGAAGTGGAGATCATCGAGATGCTGCCGGGCATCAACGACGCGGGCAATGTGCTGCACGGCCTCGCCGTGGACGTGAAGCTGCGGGAAGAGGGCATACCCGCCCATTTTAGTACAAGGGCTATCGAAATCACACCGAACGGCGTCATTGGTGAAAAAGATGGCGCAAAGACGATTTTCGATGCGGATACGGTCATCTACGCGGTCGGGCAGATTCCGCTCTGGGACGAGGCGGAGTCGCTGAACGACTGCGCTCCCGAGTTCCACATTATTGGCGACGCCCTTGCCCCGAAGAACATCCGCGAGGCGACAAAGGGAGGCTATTTTACCGCCCTGAATATCGGCCGGGTGTGAAAAACATTCAGAGGGCTGCCGCGTCTCTTTTGCGGCAGCCTTGTTTGATGTTATGAATATTTGATTATGAAATAGGAAATACTCATGAGACGGGTATATATGCCTTTTTTATACTGACTTTTACAAGAGGAAAATCCTTCTTTACGCTTGAAGTTTCAACGCGCGTGGGCTTAGCTCATTTAACTTCGCGCGGCAGCGGAAACCCTTCCGACATTTTGTAGTAAAGCAGCGGCAATATTCGTGCAGGTTTACGTATTTCCTATTAGGAAAAGGGGGCATATTATACAAGCAACAGTTTGCGACCATTCGTGTAGGTCAACGTTAGGAAGGAGAGAATTATGAAGAAAGTTAGGACATCAAGATTTCTCGCGGTGGTAATGGCGGTGCTTATGATGAGCGTTGCGGTATTCGCCCTGGCTGCATGCGAGAAGGAGAGCGATGTCAACACCGACACTCCGGTGGCGGGGGATGACACGGACATCACCATGGGTACGACGAAAGTCGACATTTACAATACCGATGTCAAGCTCCTCTATGTCCCGATTGGCGACGCGGGTCCCGCATTCGAAATGGCGAGGTACGCGATAGAGGACACCCTGAAGTTCCTCCCGAACGTCACGGTCGACATCAAGCCGGCTGAGTATGACCCGACAAAACAGGCGGATATTATTACGGACGCCATCGGGCAAGGGTACCAGGGCATCTTTTTCGAGGCCATGGATCCCATCGTAAGCCAGGGCCCGATAGAAAAGGCTGAGGCTGCGGGTATCCCGGTCATTACGGTCAACCTTAACAGCCAGGCGGTCCACACCCTCTTTATCCAGGGCAACGACTACAAATCCGGCTATCAGGCGGGCGAGATTCTTGGAGCGGCAATCGACGGCAAAGGCAATGCCCTCACGCTGAACGCGCCGGCGGCGCAGGCGGCGACAAGCCAAATGATACCCGGTTTCCAGGATGCCCTGAAGGATAACTACCCGGATATTACCTTCCTTGAGGATTTCCCCTGCGAGGGTTGGCAATCCTCAGAGGCGGCCAACAACATGAAGAGCGCGCTCACGAAGTATGACAAGATAGACATCGTCTATGCCGCGTCCGATGACCTTGCGGACGGCGCTATCAATGCCATCAAGGAAGCGGGCCGCGAAAACGAAATCAAGGTTTACGGCTCCATGGGTTATCCGCAGGCGCTGCAGAGAATCAAGGACGGTACGCAGTTCGGTTCGTATTTCGCCGACGGTTATTCCCAGTTCCAGGTCGTTGTCTATCAGATGCTCTATTACGTGCAGAACGGGCTTAACGCCACGGTTTTGGGCTATACTGACACGCCGACCCTCGATATGCCGACTACTCCGATAACGAAGGATGGCAATCTCGCGGGTTCCGTTTCCGTAGACCAGGTCATAGAAAATTCCCGTTGGAAGGTCGTTATGCCCGACGCTTTCAAGTAATGTCAGATTGAACAAAGCCAATGAAATCCGACGATGAACGCTAACTGTATCGTCGCATAAAAATGAGTTTTGCAGGGTCTGATTGCCCACACGGCAATGGAGGCCCTGCAAAACTGGCATTAAAGGCGGCAGCCTTACATGCGGAACGCAATCATACTACAATTTCATACCATAGTTGCACAAGGATAGGAGCAGCCTCATGAAAAAAAAGCTTAACTCAAGTACGATAAGGAGATTTATCACCATCGGGCTTGTAATAGCCTTGACGGCGCTTTTCAGCTTACTGTCATCAAATTTCCTCAGTATGTACAACCTGAGCGAATTATTCAGAAACGCGGCCTACCTCGGGCTGATAGCCTGCGGGCTTTCGGTGGTCATGGTGGGCGGCGGCATAGACCTTTCCGTTGGAGGCATTGTGTGCGCAACCGGCATTATCTGCGTTCACCTCAGTGATATCGGCCTCAGCGGATATATGGTACTCATTCTCGGCATTATTACAGGGGGCGCCTTTGGCCTGCTGAACGGTTTCATTGTCACGAAGCTCAAGCTGACGGAATTTGTGACGACGCTGGCGTCGGGCTTCCTGTTTTTCGGTCTCGGTCTCGTATTCGCCTATAGGGATGACCACGGGACTTTGATGGCGCACAGTATAAAAAGCAACACCTATCTCAGTCTCGGACAGCCATTGTTGCCCGGAGGCTTCTATTTGATTTCACTCGTATGGGTCGTACTCGCGATAATCCTGTGGGTCGTGATGCACAAAACCGAATTAGGGCTCTATACCTTTGCCATCGGCTCCGATGAAAAATCGGCCCGGATGTCCGGCGTCAATGTCGCGAAAATCAAGGTTATCGGATTTATTATGAGCGGGGCTTTCTCGGGCTTAGCCGCGGTCTTTGTTACCGCGTACGAGAGGACGGCGTCCACCTCACTCGGCAATATGCGGGAATTTCTCGCTATTGCCGCCTGCGTCGTCGGAGGGGTCGTGCTCGGCGGCGGCAAGGGCGACGCAGTCAGCGCCTTCCTCGGCGCGCTTTTCCTCGCCATGCTCGACAACGGCCTCCGCAAGTTCGGAATGGACTCATACGTTGTTTATATGATACAAGGGTCTTTGATATTGGTTGCGATAGCGTTTGACTCGCAGTTTGCGAAAATCTCATACAGGCGTCGCGTCAAGGAGCAGCGGCTTTCCGCTCAAACCCTGACATCTTGACGAAAGGAGGATGGGATTATGTCAAAAGAAAAAAGAAAAAGCCTCGACATCAAGGTGGAGGGCCCTATGAAAGAAGAGGGCGTCCTGCTCACCTGCAAGGGCATCGACAAGAGCTTTAGCGGCGTGCAGGTGCTTTTCGGCGCGGACTTTGAAATGAACTACGGCGAAGTCCACGCCTTGATGGGGGAGAACGGCGCGGGCAAGTCTACGCTTATCAAGATTGTGACGGGCGTCTATCATAAGGACGCGGGCCAGCTTTACATCGATGAGGAGTCCGTGGAAATATCGAATCCGATAGAAGCGCGCGCCCATGGCATCGCGGTGATTTATCAGGAACTTTCCCTCGTACCCGATTTGACTGTTATGGAGAACATCTATCTCGGGCAGGAACTGAAAAAATACGGGTTTGTTGAGAAAAACCGCATGAGGGAGCGTACGCTCGACCTCATTAAGAAGTATGAACTTGACCTGAACCCGGACGCGACCGTCGAGGTGCTCAGCATGGCGCAGCGCCAGATGGTCGAGGTGCTGAAGGCGCTTTCGACGAACGCAAAGCTCATCATTATGGACGAACCGACGTCCTCGCTCTCGGCGGCGGAATCTGAGCATCTGTTCCGGACGATAGAGAGTCTGAAGAAAAAGGGTACGGGCATCATCTATGTGACGCACCGGCTTGAGGAGGTCTATCGCATTGCGGACCGGCTGACCGTCATGCGCAACGGCGAAGTGGTGGGAACGCTGACGAAGGCGGAAATCAATCCACGGACGGTCACGACGATGATGATCGGCCATGAGATAAAAACCGAGTACGATGTACAGCGCACGTTCAATGACGATTTTGTGCTGGAAGTGAAGGACCTCCGGTACGGGGACTTGCTGAAGGGCGTCAGTTTCACGGCGAAGGGCGGAGAGATACTCGGCATCGGCGGACTCGTCGGCTCGGGGCGTACGGAACTTTTACACTGCATCTACGGGGCGAAGAAGCCTTCCGGCGGGCGGATACTGCTGAACGGCAAACCCGTATCGCGCTCCGTCATAAAAAATATCAACAACGGTTTCGGCCTTGTTCCCGAGGATAGGCGGCGGGAGGGTTTCAATCCGCTGCAGACCGTCGAGAAGAATATCGCCATCGCGTCCCATGACGTTATCGCGAACGCGCTCGGCCTCGTCTACGCGAAGAAAGAACGCGATTGGGCGGAAAAGGCGATTGAGGACTACGACATCAGGCCGAAGAACCGCAAGATGATAGTGGACAATATGTCCGGCGGAAACCAGCAGAAGGTGATTTTGGGGCGGTGGCTCATACGCGAGCCGCGCGTCCTGATCCTCGATGAGCCGACCGTCGGCGTCGATGTCGGCGTGCGCGCCGAGCTCTACCGCTTCATGCGGCAGCTTACCGAAAGCGGCTCCATTATTATTATGGTCAGTTCAGACCTCTTTGAATTGGTACAGGTATCAGATAGGATACTCGTCATGCACGACGGGGTATTCTTTGAGGAATTTCCGAGAGAAAAGGCCACGCAGGCAGCGGTGCTTATGGCGGCGTCGGGCGAGCATACGGAGGAAGGAGTGCCGTTGGTATGAAAGAGAAGATTCTAAGCTCACTGACCGGGGTCTGGGCGTTTCGCGTACTCATACTTTTGATCGTATGCGTCTTTATGGGGATATCGGAGCCGAGGTTCCTTACTATCGGAAATATCGTGAACATCATCTCCTATATCTCGGTATACGGAATCATGGCCTGCGGCATGTTGTTTGCCGTGCTTATCGGCGGCCTTGACCTGTCTATCGGCAGGGTAGCGGCCCTTTCCGGCACGATTGCGTGTATTGTCGCAAGAGTCGGCGGGTTTTCCGCAACCTGGTGCCTTATCGGTATCGCCTGCGCCATCGTCGCGGGTATCCTGATAGGGTATTTCCATGGGTTTTTGATAGTCAAGCTGGCGATTCCGTCGTTTGTGGTGACGCTTGCTACGAGCTACGTTATCTACGGGGCTATTACGCTGCTCAGCGGAGGGTCGCGCGTCGATTTTGTCCGCGGCAGCCTCATGGACACCATTTCAAACGCGCGCATTGTCGAGTTTACCCTCTCGAGCGGCAAACCCTTTGTCATCCAGATGAATGTTGTCATATTCATCGTATTTGCCGTTATATGCTGGTATGTCCTTTCAAAGACGACGTTCGGGCGCCGGATATACGCAATCGGCGGCAATACCACGGCCGCTCAGTTTGTCGGCATCAATGTCTTCAGAAATTCGTGCGCGGCCTATGCTATTTCGTCCGGGGCGGCTTGCATCGGCGGGCTTATCCTTATGTCGTCAACCTCGTACGCCGCGCAGACGCTCGGCGCGGGTTACGAGGGCATGGTGCTTATGGCGCTCATCGTCGGCGGCATCAATCTCGCCGGCGGAAAAGGGACCATCTCCGGAGCGATATTCGGCGCGCTGCTTGTCGGCATTATCGCAAATATCTGTACGCTTGTGGATTTCCTGAATCTCGAGTACCTGAAGTTTTTCCAGGGTCTTATCATACTCATCGTCTGCATCATCTCCGTGATTCTCGAGACCCGAAGCCGCAGGGGCAAGGGCCGCAAGGCGAAGCAGATTGCGGAAATGCAGGCGCAGGACGAATAGCGGTCGGGCGGGGCCTGTGAGGGGATTTATTTTACGAGATGTGGTATAATTATCCCCACTATGAGAAGGGAACGAAAGACGGGCGACGACGCCCATGACACCGCAAAGGCAACGAAGCGCCGGATGCGCGTTTCGAGTAAGATAACAATAATCATTTCGCTGCTGGTAATCGTGGCTGCCGGAACGTATATCGGCGTGAATTCGACGCTTGACGCCCGCTTTATGGAGAAAGACCCTAAGGCGGGTTATCGCAATGTGGAGCATACGGGCCAAAAAACGCCGGAGAACCTCGATATTCTCATACCGGGTGACGGTATGTTCGCGAGCGAATTCCGGGATACAAAGCGCGTCAATATCCTGCTCCTCGGCAATACGAACGAGGGGCTTTCGGATACCATTATGCTTGCGAGCTTCGATCCGGACGTTCAGCAGCTCGACCTTATCTCCATACCGCGCGATACCTATTACGAGCGGCCCGGGTACGCGGCGTCATTCCTGAAAATCAATGCGGTCTTTCATGAAGGCCCGATGGCGACGGCGGAGGCCGTGCATGAAATACTGCTCGGGATCCCGATCAATTATTATGCGGTCATCGAGTACGACGGCATACGGAACATCGTCGACGCGATGGACGGCGTACCGATGAATGTGAAGCAGCCCATGCACTATACGGCGCGCGATATTCGCATAGATATAGATCCCGGCGAACAGGTGCTTGACGGCGAACACGCGGTGCAGTTCCTCAGGTTCCGCATGGGATACGCGTCGGGCGACGTGGGGCGCGTCGAAGCGCAGCAACAGTTCTTGAAGAATGCCGCGAAGAAGGCATTGGATTCGAATATCCCGAAAACCGCTTCGACGATAATCGACAATGTCGATTCCGATATAAACCTGCGGGCGATGCTCTATATATCGTCAAAGGTATCCGGGATGTCGGAGAGCAATATAAAATCGTTTATACTTCCGGGGACCTATGACAATAAAGGCGGGCTGTCGTTCTGGGTCAGGAAGCCGGACAGCGATATTGCGGCCCTGCTCCGTCAGGTTTACGGCGGGGAAAGCGCCGCTTCCGGCTTTAGTATTCAGGAAAGCAGTTACTATCATGAACAGGGTCAGATAGAGGACTGATAATGAAACAGAACCTTTTCGAACAGATAACCGCATATTTCTCTACCCATATGCAGGAATGGTCCCGGGCCGTACTTGAACATATACAGATAAGCCTGACGGCTGTCCTTATCGCCGTCTGCGTCGGCTTTACGCTCGGCGTGCTCTGCTCGGGGAACCACATAGCAAAGACCTTTGTGACGGGCATATTCAGTACGCTGAGAATCATCCCGAGCCTTGCCGTGTTGCTGCTCTGCATACCGCTCTTCGGCATCGGTCTGGCGCCGGCGCTCATCGCGCTGACCTTCCTCGCCATACCCCCCGTGCTTATCAATACGACGCAGGCGTTTGCAGGCGTGCCGGCCGCGGTGATAGAAACCGCGACGGGCCTCGGCATGAGCCGTATGCGTATGTTCCTCACGGTGAAAACGCCGCTTGCCATGCCGCTCGTGCTTGCGGGCGTCAAAACGGCGACCGTGGAAGTGATTGCGAGCGCCACGCTTGCGTCCTATATCGGCGCGGGCGGGCTCGGCGTCATTATCTTTACGGGCCTCGGCCTGCAGCGCGCGGACCTGTTGATTGTCGGCGGCCTGTCGGTGGCGGTCTTGTCGATACTCGCGGACACCCTGCTCGGCGCCTTAGAGAAACGGCTTGTCAGGTACCGTAATGTGCAGATAAAGCCCGCCAGGCCGAAGCATGTGCCGCGGCAGGCCCTGTAGCTACAACACGACCAATATATTAGTTGACATATATGAATTGTATGATATAATATCCGGGTAAGTTTTAGAAGAGAGGGGCCGCGGGTATTCCCGGCCTTACACTAAACGGAGGAGAATCATGAAAAAGTTATTTATGACAGTGGCGCTCGTGGCCGTACTCGCGCTCGCGGGGACCGCGGTATTGGCCGGCTGCGGCTCAAAAGACGCGGACAGCCCTGATGGCGATGCGGCTGCCGAAAAAGGGACGGTCACGATCGGCTCGAAGGATTTCACGGAGAATGTAATTCTTGCGGACATCTATCAGCTCGCGCTTGAGGACAAGGCAGGATTAGAAGTGAAGCGCGTCGAACTCGCGTCGAGCGCCGTCAATACGGCCCTGCAAAACGGCGACATCGACCTCTATCCCGAATATACGGGTACGGGCCTGCTTGACGTATTGAAGACGACGGCGCCGAGCAATGACCCGCAGGTCGTGTACGACACGGTCAAGGACGCGTACAAGACCCAGTTTGACATCATCTGGCTCGATTATGCGCAGGCAAACGACGGGCAGGGCGTGGCTGTCACTAAAGCTATTTCCGACCAATACGGCATCACGACTATTTCCGACCTGCAGAAAAACGCAACGGAGATCCGCTTCGTGTCACAGGGGGAATTCATCGAACGCTCCGACGGGCTTCCTGCCCTCGAAACGGTCTATGGGCCCTTTGCCTTCAAGGACAAACTCGTTATCGACAACGCGCTGAAATACGAAACCCTGCTGAAGGGCGACGGCGACGCGGTCGTTGCCTATACGACCGAAGGCGCGCTGACGAACCCCGAGCTCGTGCTGCTTGAGGATGATAAGTTCGCGTGGCCGCCGTACAATATCGCGCCCGTGGTGCGCGCGTCCGTTCTCGAAGCATATCCAAACATTGCCGATGTCCTGAACGCGGTCAACGCGAAAATCGATACGCCGACGATTACGGGGCTGAACGCAAAGGTGGATGTTGACGGTCAGGAGGCGGATAAGGTCGCGAAGGAATTCTACGACTCGATCAAAGATCAACTGTAATGGTCGCTCTTGAATTTAAACATATAGTAAAACATTTCCCCGGAAGCGCCGGGAACGCGGTGGACGACGTCTCACTCACGATAAACGAGGGCGAGTTCATCACGATCATCGGCACTTCCGGCAGCGGAAAGACCACGCTGCTGAAGATGGTCAACCGGCTTGTCGAACCGACATCCGGTTCCATCTGTCTCCTTGGTGAGGACATATTAGACCGGGACCCCGTAAAACTGCGGCGCGGCATCGGCTATGTGATTCAGCAGGTCGGCCTTTTTCCGCATATGACGGTCGCGCAGAATATCGCCACGGTGCCGAAGATTCTGAAATGGGATAAAGAGCGCATAGCGGCGCGTACGGATGAGCTGCTGGAGCTCGTCGGACTCGATCCGGACGAGTTCCGCGGCCGCTACCCGGCACAGCTTTCGGGCGGCCAGCAGCAGCGCGTGGGCCTTGCGCGCGCGCTTGCCGTCGACCCTGCCGCCATGCTGCTCGACGAGCCGTTCGGCGCGATAGACGCCATCACGCGCGCCAAGCTGCAGGACGAACTGATAGCGATACACCGGAAGCACAAGCGGACCTATCTCTTTGTGACCCACGATGTATCAGAGGCGTTCAAGCTCGGGGACCGCGTGCTCGTCATGCATGAGGGCAAGGCGCTCCGTTTTGATACGCCCGAGGCTATAGAACGCAATCCCGGCGACGGCTTTGCCCGCGAGCTGTTGGAAAGCGCGGGCATATCCCTATGACGATGGGGGAGTACGCGCGCGAATACGGCGACCGGCTGACGGACGCGCTCGTGCAGCACCTGCGTATCGTGGGTGTGACGCTGCTCATCTCCATCGTGCTCGCCCTCGTTCTCACACTTGTTATTATACGGTTCAAACGGCTCTCGGCCATCGTCGTGCGGCTGCTCGGCGGCGTCTACGCGATACCGAGCCTCGCGTTGTTTTCGTTGCTCATCCCGTTTACGGGCATCGGCGAGCCGACGGCCATCATCGTGCTCGTCGCGTACAACCAGTTCCTCTTGATACGAAATTTCATAGCGGGGCTTGACGGCGTGGACCCCGGCGTGATTGAGGCTGCGGTCGGCTGCGGTATGTCGCGTATGCGCCTTTTGCTGACCGTGCGCCTGCCGCTCGCGTTTCCCGTCATGCTTGCGGGCGTGCACCTTTCCATCATCTCGACCATCGGTATCGCGACGATTGCGGCGGCCATCGGCGCCGGTGGCATCGGCAAGTTGCTCTTTGAAGGCATGAGGACGCGCAATACGGCGAAAATCCTCTGGGGGACCGTGCTCGCGGGCGGGCTCGCTATCGTCGCCAATTTTCTTTTGCTCTTCCTTGAAAAGATTTCCGGGAAACGTTTGCATTATAACGGCTGAAAATGGTAGAATACCTTCAACATGAAAATTAAAAGCCTGTTGAAGGAACAGAGGACATTCTCATTTGAGGTTTTTCCACCCAAGGCGGCGGCGGATATGCCGGCTCTCGAGTTCACGCTGTCACGGCTCTTCCGTCTGAAGCCTGACTTCGTCAGCGTCACCTACGGAGCGGGCGGCACGAACCGGGGACGGGCCTATGAGGTATGCGAACATATCGTCAAGAGCGGGCAGCTGCCCCTTCTGCATTTCACCTGTGTGGGCAATTCCCGCGAACAGATAGAGCGGATCATCGGTGATTTTCTCGCCCTCGGCGTCGAGAATATCCTGTTGCTGCGCGGCGATTTCCCGAAGGGCAGCGAGGGGATCATCGGAGATTTTGCCCACGCGACGGACATTATCAGGCATTTTCGCGCGGCCTATCCACAGCTCTGCATCGCGGCCGCGGTCTATCCGGAGACGCATATCGACGCAGTCAGCCCGGAAGACGATATCCGATGGGCGTTGGAAAAACAGGAAGCGGGGGCGGAACTGCTTATGACGCAGCTCTGCTACGATGTATCAGCCTACGAACGTTTTATGGAACGGCTGCGCGCGGCGGGCGTCACGCTGCCCGTCATCGTGGGCGTGATGCCGGTCCTGTCTGCGGACTCGACGATAAAGATGACGCTTTCCAACGGCTGTTCGATACCGGCGGAATTAGCGGCCATTATGGGGCGGTATCGCGATGATGCGGAAGCCTTCCGGGCAGCGGGCAAGGACTACACGGCGCGCCTTATCGAGCGCTACCGGGACCTCGGAGCGGACGGGATCCATATCTACACCTTGAACAAACACGAAGACGTAAGCGACATCGTGCGGGCGTTGCGCCCGTAACAAAACAACTGACGCTCTTCCTTGTGCCTTATGCCTCCGCGCCAACGCCGGAAAAGGCTGATCACGGTGTAAAGTATTTCTGGGAAAAAAGAATTAAGAGATAGGTACGGCGCATTACCGCCCACCCGCAAGGGTAAGTGGAAATAGATGTGCCATGCCCACCCCTGCGGCAATGCGCCTACGGGGCAAAAAAGAAGACCATCATTCATGATAAAGTGTTAGCTGATAAACCAAAACATCATTTAGCACAAAGGAGGTCTTCTA
>JAITEX010000072.1 GCA_031281765.1 Eubacteriales Family XIII. Incertae Sedis bacterium
TCCTCCCCGGCGCCGCCTCGCGCCGCCGGTTTCTTCTTATCCAAATCTTTGATCTCTATGCGGTAGATGCGCCGGTAGAATCCCGCCACGATAATCGTCGCGATAAATTCCGCGATAACGACAGACCACCAGACGCCCGTGACGCCGATGAAACGCATAAACAGCCACGCGAGCGGCACGGTCATGACGAGCTGCCGGACGAGTGACACGGCGAGGCTCATAAAGCCGTGTGCCAGCCCCTGAAAGAGGCAGGACGTCGCGACCGCGTATGCCCCCGGCAGAAACCCGAGGCTGATGATCCTCAGCGCCGGCACGCCGATTTCGAGCATTTCGGGCGACGGCGAAAATATGCCCATAAGCTGGGCCGGGAATATCCAGAATACCGCGGTCATGACGCCCATGACGCAGAGCGCCAGAGTGACCGACGTCTTGTAGGCTTTGAGCAGCCGCGCCTTGTTGCGCGCGCCGAAATTATAGCCGTGTATCGGCATCGTGCCCTGGCTCATGCCGAATATCGGCATGAAGGCGAACGAATTGAGCCGGAAGTACGCGCCGAGGACGGCCCCCGAAACATCGCTGCCGTAGAAGATGACGATCTTGTTCAGCGCCATCGTCATCACGGATACCATCGACATATTCACGATGGTCGGGAAACCGACCGCGTAGATGTCCCGCAATATTTTAAAATCAACGCGAAAGCCTTTGAGTGACGGCTTCACGTAATGTTTGAACGCGAGCAGGAAAAAGAGGGCGAGACACATGGCCGTAAACTGGCTGACGATACAGGCGATGGCGGCGCCCTTGACGCCGAGCTGCGGCAGGCCGAAAAGCCCGAGGATCAGTACCGGTGACAGCAGGGTATTCAGCACCGCGCCCGAGAGATTGAATATCATCGGGAACAGCATATTGCCCGTCGCCTGCAGTATTTTCTCGACGGCAAGCACGATAAAGGCGAACAGCGAGCCGATGGTCACCACGCGGCAATAGAGGACCGCGCCCTCGAGAACGACGGGATTGTCCGTAAAGAAATCGAGGAAGGGCTTTGCGAGAAAGAGCCCAAAGAGCGCGAAAATCGCCCAGTTTGCAAACGCGATAACGATGCCGTGCGACGCCGCCCTGTTCGCTTCGGCCTGCCGGCCCGCGCCGAGACGCCGCGCAATCAAAGAGCTCGTGCCGATGCCGCTCCCCGTACCCATATTGATCAGTATCATCTGAACGGGCAGCACCAAGGTAATGGCCACCATGCCGTCCTGTGATATGCGCGCGACAAACGCGCTCTCCACAATATTGTAGAGAGCGTTCATAAGCATAGATATCATCGGCATCGTGGACATGGTCAGTATCAGTCCGCCTATGGGCGCAATGCCCATCTTATTTTCTCGAAGCGCCCTGTCTTCGGCCATCTATTCTCCTGTTGCGCAATCCTTCATCAATAAAAAAGAGTAAGCCGTAAGCCGGATTCTGTCGTGGACGATCATCTATCTGGGACAGACATTGCTGCCTGCCTCCGGGGATATTGCTGCGCAATAGCCCTCCTGCTGGCCACCATTTCGGGCGGAAGCGGGCCGCTTCCCCCGCTTTCGCGGGTATGCCCTTCGCCATTGCTCCGGGCGGGGTTTACAAGGCCGCCATGTCTCCATGACGCCGGTGAGCTCTTAACTCGCCCTTTCAACTTAACCTGTGAGCCTATGATAATAGGCCCCATCGGATGTCTGCTTTCTGTTGCACTTTCCCTACGGTCACCCGCGCCGGACGTTATCCGGCGCCCGTGCCCTGTGGAGTCCGGACTTTCCTCACGAAACTGCAAAAGTCTCGCGCGACCGCCTGGCTTACTCTCATACTATTATACAACAAACACAAAGGGGACGTTCTTTTTTGTGTCGCGCCGCTGCTGTATAAATTATTACATAAGAAGAAAAAATTATTATTTTCCACGCATAAACTGTATTGACATATACTGGACGCAATGATATATTATGTTTGATAGCACCGGAGCGGCGGATGTGTGCACTACATACTCCCATACGTCCGCCGCTCATGGGATGTATCGAATTGCAAATGTGTTTTCACAGCGGATCGGAGGATAAGATGAAAGAAGTGTTTCGCGATAAACTTTGTCAAATAATTGCGTTGACAAAAAAAGATGAGGGTATGGAGCTGGTACAAGTGGCGATATTAGTCGCAATCGCCATTGTGATCGGGCTTATATTCCGCACGCAGATACAGGCCTTTGTCGAAGATATATTCGACACCCTGTCGTCGGGGAAATTTACATGAGGCGGCCGCGGCGCGGGAACCGCGCCGGGAGGCTGGCCGGTTCGCGCCGCCTTGTTCGTTCCGACGCGGGTTCGGCCATGGTCGAATCGGCAATCGTCTTTCCCCTTATTATCCTCACCGCGATGTTCACCGTCTATATGGCGCTGAACTATTACAGCGAATGCTCGCTGCGCGCGAAAATGCACGAGGAGCTGCGCGTACGGAGTTCAAAGGAAACCGGCAAGACGGAGCTGCAGATGACGGAAGCCGGCAAGCCGGACGCCTTTCGCGCGAATGCGGAGAAAACGGCATTCACCTATCGTGAAGGCGGCGGTGTGTTCGGCGCCTATCTGTCCGCGGACGCGACGGCTTCGTATGAGGGCGGCATGCTGACGCTGAAAAGCCGCATCAAACGGGCCTATACGGCGCGGTCATATATTATCGACGAGAGCAAGGGGCTGCTGCTCACCTCATGGTAGCGCGCATGGTGAAACTCGCGCGGAACCGCCTTGCGCCGGCAGCGGAAGGCAGGCCGCCGCGTCCGGGGTTTTATGCCCTGCTCCGCACAGACGAACGCGGCAGCGCCATCGTCCTTATCACGGTACTCTTTGCCTGCCTTATCGGGCTGACGACCGTGGTGTTCGCGGCGTCTAAGGCCGCGGCGGGCAGAAGCTGCGCGGACGCCGCGTTTCGCCTTGCCGGGAGGTCTGTTCTGTCCGAATACGATACGCGGCTCCTTGACGACTATGGCATACTCGCCTTCAAAGGCGACGAAAAGCAGATAGAAAAGGACCTCGCGTTCTACGCGGACGCCGCCCTTACCGGCGACACGTCCGGTTACGCGCAGTTCGTTCCCCTGAACGGCGGTTCACGGCTGATACGGCTGAATACCAACTATACGGCAAGCCTGAAACAGTTTTCGCTGCTCGACGTTACGGTATTTGAAAACCAACTGAAAGCAGCCGCTGTCAAGAAGGTCATCTCATCGGCTTTACCGTCCGGCGCTGACGCGGGAACCGGGTTCGGCGCGACGGAGGGCGAGCCGGAAACGGAACGTACCCTGCGCAACGAATCCGTCAAGGACGCCCTTCCGTCCGCCGGGTATACGGACGCCGGATTCCTCGGCATATCGCTCGCGAACTGGACGTCTTTTTTTGAACTATCCGGTTCGGCGCTGACAAAGATAGAAACCGACGAATATATATTGAGCGTGTTCGGCAACGCGAACGACGGGGTCTATGCGCCGGAGCGTTTTTTCGCGAACGAAACGGAATACATCATTGCGGGCAAGGACGGCGATACGGCGAACTATAGCGCGGTAAAAACAAGCATCACCACTATGCGCGCGCTTATGAACAACGCCGCCCTGCTCGCGGATTCTAAGAAACGCGCCATAATACAGGAACTTGCAACGCCGTTCGCGGCCGCGGGCGGCATCGGCGAAGCCGTCGCTTTCGTGATAATAACAGAGGCGTGGGTGGCGGCCGAAACGCGCAACGACACTATGCTGCTCGAGGAGGGAGGACGGGTCGCGTTTTTCAAAAACAGCAGGCAGTGGGCTACGGACAATATCGAGGAGATAGTGGACGGCTTTACCGCGGACGAACCCGTCTATCCGGCGGACACCGGCGGGCTGTCGTACCGGGACCATCTGCGCGCCCTGCTCTACCTGACGGACCGCGAAACAAAACTGCTGCGCGTCATGGATCTGCTGCAGATAAACCTCAAAACGGATTACGACCGGGACTTTCTCCTGCGGGAATATTATACGGGCTTCCGGTTTACCGCACAGGCGGGAGGTGATGAATTTGCGTACACGGAAACATACTGAGCGGGGATCGCTGAGCGTGGAGGCCGCGATAGTGCTGCCCGTATTTTTGCTCGCGATGCTGACGCTTGGCATCCTCATACGTATGGTATCGATCAGCGAAAACACGGCCCACGCGCTGACGGACGAGCTTGGCGTCGTCGCGGCGGAGGGCAACGTACCTGTTCACGCGGTAACGTTCCGGGGCGATCTCGAAAGCCGCGTAGAAGATGAGAACGGCAGCGATATACACTCCGTGAGGGCCTTCCCGTTTGCGTATAGGACGCTTCACCACAGTATGAAATCCGGCAAGGTGTATACGAACCTTATCGGGGCGAGCGCGACAAGCGGAATAAATCTCGGCTTCCCGAATATGTTCGGCGTCAGCCCGCAGGTGACGGCCACCGCCGTATGCCGCGCGTTTGTCGGCGTCACGGCGCGCGGCGACAAGATGCCGTTCAGCGAGCTGGAGGACGGCGGCGATTCGAACATCGTATGGGTGTTCCCGCGCGCGGGAGAGCGGTACCACACGGAGGATTGCAGCGTGATAAAAAACGAACCGAAAGAGATGCTTTTAAGTTCACGGATACGCGGGGCGTATGAGCCGTGCGAACTGTGCAAGCCCGGTCAGGCGACGGACGGCTCGCTCGTCTACGTATTCCCGCGCGCAGGTGACACCTACCATCTCGGCAGCTGCTTTATCGTGAAGCGCTTTGTCATTTCAATGGACCGGAAGGACGCTCAGGAGAAAGGTTATACGGCCTGCGCGAAATGTGGAGGAGGGGATTGACGTGTATATCGAACTATCGGGCGCAGGCGGGCTGAAACCCTATGAGGAAAAGATTCTCGCGCGACTTTCGGGCATCGCGGTTCCGCCCGTAACAATTATACGAGGCGGCGCTTTTCGAAATGACGCCAGCCCGGACAGCGTCGCGCGGGAAACGGCTCCGGATGGCTCCGGGCAGGATAAGGTGACCCTCCACTATGATACGAGCGGCATGAAGCCGCTGACGGAGTTGGCTTTCGGCGATATGAGCGAACTGTTCTTCGTAGTGCGGATGCTGCTCTACCGCTATCAAACGGCGCGGGAGCATTTACTTTCACCCGGCAGGTTCTTCAGCGCGCCGGAGTCCGTGTTCGTACGCATGGGCAGCGGGGAAGCCTACCCTGTTTTCGGAAATGCAGCGGGAAATGACGTATCCCCCGCGAGTCAGATACTTCCCGTCATCGGCGAACTCGCGCGGCATACGCGCGTGCCCGGCGTAAAGGGTTCGCTATCCGAACTCGAAAAAAGAATCCAGAACCTGAATCCCGGATTCGAAGACATGATGAATATCGCTGAGGATGTGGAGCGGGAATGGAACGGCATTCTGCCGCCGCTCGCATCCTGACAGGCCCGCTTGCCGTTATTGCAGCGCGCCGCTTGACGCAAACAGATAATTTTTGCCGTCTATTTTCTGTCGACCGGTTCTCATCGCGCCGTCATCCGCGCCACCGAGGTAATACTTCTTGCCGCCTATTGTCTGCCAGCCGGTTCTCATCGCGCCGTCCTCCGCACCACCGAGGTAATACCATATATTCTTGATTTTCTGCCAGCCCGCTTTCATTGCGCCGTCTTCCGCGCCGCCGAGATAATACCACTTGTTATTGATTTTTTTCCAGCCCGTTTTCATCGCGCCGTCTTCCGCGCCGCCGAGGTAATACCACTTATTTTTGATTTTCTGCCAGCCCGTTTTCATCGCGCCGTCGGAATTGAGATAGTACCACCTCTCTTTGATTTTTTGCCAACCCGTTTTCATTACGCCGTCAGCTCCGTAATAATACCAGAAGCCGTCGCTTTTTTTCCAAGTCCCGAACGTCGTGACTCCGTTGTCAATGTCCCAGGCATTCGTGACAAGCTTCGATTCCGTCCCCTCTAAGTAATAGAACGTAAGTATATCCCGGTAGGTCAGATTCGACTTCGCCATCTGGTACGCGCCCACCTGGCTCATACCCGCGCCGTGCCCGTAGCGGACCGAGGCGAGCAAAAAGCTGTCCAGATCGTCCCGGAGATAGAGAGCGGAGAACTTCGATTTGTTTGAAAGGTTCAGTACGTCATTGAGGAAAGGCCGTTTGACGCCGTTTGCGTCCGTGTAACACGCAAAAGAAAGCTTCACGTCCCCTGCCTGCGCGGGGTCGGTCATCGTCAGCGTTATATCCGCGCCCGTAAACACGCGGTCAGGGCTTGGGCTCGTATAGCGCGGTGTGTTGAGCTCGATGCTTTTGACGGCAACCGTTCCCGTAAGCGCGTCTACGTCGAAGCCCGCCGCGCTCAGCCTGCTTCGGAACATGGCATAGGGCTGCGCGGAAGACGTTTTCAGCGTAGCGGCGGTAAACGATTTCGGAATCGTCAGCTTCGCGCTGTAGGATGTGCTTGCCAGCGCATACGCCAGGTCATAGGGGTCCTCTCTATAGGGCAGGTACGCCGGGTTCGATGTCGAGACGCGGGCGGCCTGCGGATACTCCGTGTAGCCTCCGTTCGACGCGGAAAAGAAGGTATAGACGGGGGCGCCGTTTTTGTCGACCAATATCTGATTCGCCGTGGCGTTGACCGCCTCGATGCAGTTTTTGTTCGCCGCGTTGTAACCGTAGTAGACCTGAGAAGCGGTGGTGTTGACTACATCGTGTTCCTGGGTTTCACGGTTGCGGCTGTTTGCCGCGGCGTACGCGTAGCTGCGCGCGGCAACCGCCTGGGCTTTCAGCGCCTCCACCGGCCATGAATTGCTCATCTCATAGGGGAGCACGCCCGTAGTATAGGTCTCATAATCGACGCCGTTGACGATTTTAATACCGCCGCTTTTGACAATCAGCCGGAAATCGCCGGCATAGCTGTAGTTCCCGCCTATTTTTATCAGGTCGCTGACCGTCGTTGACCCGGCCTGTATGGTCACGTCAGCATCGAGGGTATAGACGGCGCTGCCGGCCGTAATCTTTATCTTCCCGCCGGAAACCGCCGCCGTAAACTTCCCGGACAGCGCTTTGCCGTTATCCGCAATCTTGTGGCTGCCGATAGCCTCCATCGAAATCGACGCCGGCGCCCCGTAGGACGAAAGGTGTACGCGAATCACCGCGTCGCTGATGGGAAGCGCGTCCGCGTGAACATCTCCGTCCCCCGGAGCGGGAACGGCCAGCGCGAGCGCCGCGACAAACAACAAGCAACTGAACCGGTATATCTTTTTAAAAACATTTTTTTTCATGTGACAAATCCCCTTTATACTATTATAGAGAGAAAAAAGGGGCGACAAAATGTCTTTGCCACTACAATCAGCCTACGATTCTTTTACAAGACTGTGTCACAG
>JAITEX010000055.1 GCA_031281765.1 Eubacteriales Family XIII. Incertae Sedis bacterium
AGTCTTTAATATATTGCGCGACTGGAGTATTTTGGGCGGCAGCTTTTTTTGATAAATCGTCAAACTCCGAATCAGTAAGAAATACTTGAACAATTTTCGACATACCAACTCCTTTCAAAAGAACATCAAATCATTGCTCTAATTCTATATCAGAGACTCGAAAATGTCAATTGAAATTTGATTTAATTATTTGTAATAAGCGCATATAGTCATGTAGCTAATAATATTTGTAATATTGCTGTAATATTATAATTACGAAAATCGTGTTATGATATTGTATGTTAAGTAAGTTTTAAAATTGAGAACGGAGGAGACACAAAATGAGCGGTAAATTACAAGAGGAATTTTTTCGTGAAGTATTCGCAAATTCGGAGTACGGTTATGATTATTCAGAGAATTCGATTCAAAACCACCTGAATGATACCCTAATTTATCTGAGAGATAAATTAAATGGAAAATCGGAATCGCAAGCAGCCTATCGGAGGTACGATTTTGATGCTTGGTGTCTGAGAAAAGAAGGTGAGCCCAAGTATTTGTTGGCAGATACAATATTTTCTTTCTGGATGCCTTTCAAGATGTGTCTACAATGTCTTCCCAATAACAAGTACAAGCGTAAGGGCATTTCCGAAGCTCCCTACAAAGGTAGTGATAGTGTGGAGTATCTTAAAAATAATATAAAGGACTTAGAGATGATCCGAGATGATATTGGAAAAATCTTGCCGTGTGACAATGAATTGGTTGAGGTGCTTTACCGGTTCGCCGATTTGAATTACACTCGTGCAAATGTCATGAAACTACCTCATTATGTAATAGCAAAAAACGGCGGTAGCTTAATGAATAACAATCGCGGTTGTTGTTATTATGATCAAATGCCGCCTACGTTATATAATTGTTTTAACGGCAGAAAATTAAGCGAATATTTTGAGATGGATGACAATAAAGTAGAAGAATGGGTAAAAGAGCAAAGCTTAACTATATTCTTTTCTGATGGCGAAATTAAAGCAGGAAAAATCAAACCAATAATTTCGCGGTTTTCAGCGGCAGATGCAGTTTGGTTAAAAGAAGAAAGTGAATTAATAGAAATGCTTGAGCAATATTGTGAACTTTTAGAGGAACGAGCAAGGGTGTTATGAGAGGTAAAATGAGAATACGGATTCAAGCGAAAGAGGGGATGATAATCAGGCGATGTCATCATCCATTTCAGCAGTAATATCCTTTGACAAAATGTATTCCATCGCGTCCGATTCGGCCATGTTTATGCGGTAAGCCGTCTATTATCGGTGCAGAATGCTTTGAAGTCCTCAACCACAAAGTCTTCCGGGTCGTCGGACGCGTCGCTGTTGAAGTATAACCACGTTTTGACATTATCAAGAAACCAATCTTTTTTTCGCAGCGTATTGAATGCCAAGCCGAAGTAAGAAAAATCCTTACCATCGCCACGTCCGAGATAAAGTCCGTCGTCAGCTTTTTCCAATCCTAATTTGTCAACAAGAAAAGTATCCAATGAACGGTGAATTTTGTCTATGTTATATTGTTTTTGGCGACGGATTTTATCGTCGTCCATGACTATTTGCATTTTAATCATCGTACAATCTCCATCCCGTACACGGGGCATCATTTGAAGCGCTTTATCCTGTTCATAGTATACAAAGATATGCACGATATTTCAAACAAAATCCACACGGGTGGCGGCGCGGATTTGTGAACGATGCGATGTAGGTTTTTATACTTATCGGAAAAAGCCGGAGCCTCACGCCCTTTCGGGTTCGAACCCCTTTCACGTATGTATATATGTATATATGAATATACCGCGACCAAAAAGCCGCGGCATTTTCATGGTACCCGTTCAGGGGTTCGAACCCTGGACACCCTGATTAAGAGTCAGGTGCTCTCCCAGCTGAGCTAAACGGGCATATCTATTTTATGAATTTTATCATTCCATATGCCTGCTGTCAACAAAATAATGGTATAATTATCTTCATATATGATAAGAAACGGGCACGGAGGTGTTTTTGATGACCGATTTTGATTCCGCGGGTAACGGCGCGGATACTACTATATTGAATAATATCGCAGCGGATGAGACTCCCGTGCAGGATACGGAAAGCGAACAATCCGCGCCGAATGCGGAAAACGGAGAGCCCGTATGGCCGTGGGACGTGTCGTCTTCCGGTACGGCGCAACCGGATGCGCCGGCCGCCTCGTTTTCCGATACCCCGCAGCCGGTTATCCCGGACGCTGCGTCTTCCGATGCGGCGCAACCGGAAACCCCGGAACAGAACGCCTTCGATTCGTGGCAACCGTCCACTTCGTACGGAACCGGAAGCAAGGGCAAGCCGCATCTGGAAATCAACTGGGACAGCAAAGACTTTAATACGGAAGAAAAACGAAAGACCCAAGACATTAAGTTTGATTGGGGTTCTTTGTTTCCGGGCGGCGAGAAGAAAGAACCTGAACCGGCTCGGGAACCCGAGTCCGGACCCGAAGCCGAAGAATCCGAAGAAGAACCTCCCGCGCGTGAGTACGAACCGGTATTTGCGCGAGAGTTTGAGCGAATAATAGCGCCGGATGAGCCGGAATCCGAACAGCCGCCGAAACCCACCGCGCCGTGGCACGGCGCACCCTTTGTAAATTTCTACGCGGACGAGCATGAAGACAGCGTGCGCGAGGACGAGGCGGACGAACCTGCCAGGATCAATGAAACGGATTTTGATTTTTCGTTCGCGCCGACGAAGCAAACGGATAAGGCGCTCGACGACAGGACGAAACAGTATGCTACTCCGAAACGCCCGGCAATAGAGCCGCCGCAGGTGTTTTCGGCGCCGGAACTATTTCCCGCGCCGGAATTGTTTGAAAGACCGGAACCATTGAGCGCGCCGGAAGCTTCCGGCATTGCGGACGCGGCTGTTACGGATGTGGCGGAGCCGTCGGGAACGGCGGAACCATTAGGCACGCCGCAGCCCGGGGACCCTCTGCAGGAGCTTTACGAAGAATACAAGGCCGCGACAGACGAACAGGAAGCGGAACCATCCGAAGCGCCCGGGCCTTTCGCGACGCCGGAGTTTTCGACGCCGTCACCGGGCGTCGCCGCGCCGCCACCGCCACCGGCGAAGTCGTTTACGGCTGCGGATATAGCGAGCCTCGGCATCTTTGATACGGAAGTGGCCTCGCCCTTTGATACCGCGCCGCCCAATGGGGGCGTCGTCTCGCCGTTTGATTTCTCGGATACGGGTATAGCGTCTATTTTCGGACCGCCAAGCGCAATCGGAAAGCCGAAAGAAGAACCGGGCGCGGATGCCGCCGGAGCGCGGGAACCGGCCGAAGCCGAAGATGATAATGCTGAGGAACAGGCCCGGGCGGCGGCCGAGGCGGAAGCTGAGAAGAAAGCGCAGGAAGAAGCGCAGAAACTGAAGGTGCAGGATTTTCTGAATAAGCCCGTCATATTCCCGTTTGACGAAGATACGGGGTATGTGGAGCCGGAACCCGGGGAAATGCGTTTTGATGAGCCAGAAGACGAGGTCGTAACCTATACGGAGCCTGCCGACGAAGAACCCGCGGATAATGAGCCCGGTAGTGACGACACTGCCGCCGGGACGGATAATGACGAAGCCGAGGCGGGCAGCGCCGATGGACGCGATTTCGAAAAGGACGCCGCGATAGCGGCGGCGGGGACGGTTGCCGCGGCAGCCTTTGCCGAGACCGCCGAAACCGGGGCGTCCGCAAAAGAGGAAAAAAAGGATAAAAAGTCCCGTAAGGATAAATCCGGCAAGGACGAAGAAGAAAGCGAAGCCGAGGCGGGCGGCGAGGACGGCAAAAAACGAAAAGCCCTGGTGATTTGCATTGACATTCTCATCGTGCTTGCGGTTTTGGCCGCGGCGGGTTTCGCAATCCTCAAATTCGCTCCCGGCACCGGAGCGGCGCATCTTCTGAACACCGGCATCGAAAAAGTATCCGACGTGCTCGGCATTGGCGGGGAGAACGATGAGGACAGCGAGGTATCGGAAGACGTAACTAATGCGGACAGTCCGGAGATGTCAAGCGACGGAACGGAAATTATACCGCCCCAGGTCGACAAAAACGCGCTTGTAGACGCGCAAGCAGCATTCTTCAATAAGAATATTGCCGAGGCCGTCTATGATGAATCGGCGAAGTTTGACCCAAACCGTACCTATACCATGGGGGGCCTTAGAAACGCCAAACCCATTGAAAATGATTACTGGACATCCGACGCGCAGGGCAGCATTCTCTACGATGAGGCGGCGGTTGCCACCATTATCAGATACAATTCCGCTCTCGTGTCCTATACGGGGGGCCAGCAGTCTGATATACTTGCAGAGGTGGAGACGGGAAGCCCGGCGGAGAACGCGCTTGCGGATTACGCGGCGTCGCTCTCGTCCGCGCTCGCGTTCAAGCGGCTTGGCATCGGCGAGATACTGACAGACGGTACGTATTTTTATGTGTTTACGAATGAAAACGTAGTGGAGACGAAGAACGGGACGACTGCGGAAGTTACTTCGTCAAAGGTCTACAAACTGGCGCCCGCAACAGAAAGCTCCACTATGAGAATAGTGGAGATAGAAAAACTTACTTAGCTGTATCATGAGCCGCAGAACTAATCGTATTATCAGAGGAGGCAAATTTTGAAAAACAACGATAAAATCAGAAAGATCTTGATTACGGTCATTATTGTGGCGGTAATCCTCATTGGTTTGATTGTCGCGCTGACGAGCTTCATCACAAGGTATTTGTGGTTCCAGGACATCGGCCAGACGGACGTATTCTGGAAGAAGCTTCTCACGCAGATAGAATTGGGTGTGCCGACGTTTATCGTGATTTCGGCTCTCGCGTTCTTCTATTTCAAGGCGCTCAAGCGCGGCTATAAGAAACGCGTGGACGTCGCGGCGGAAACCCTCGGCCACAAGGTGCAGGCGGGCGTGACATGGGTGTTGGCCTTAGCTTCCGGCGGAGTAATGACCTACCTCGTCAACACGAGGCTGTGGTACGAATTTCTCCAGTTCACGCACAGCACCGCGTTCGGCAAGGATGACCCGATTTTCGGAAACGACATTTCATTCTACGTATTCCGGCTGAACTTTGTCCGCGACCTGAACAGCATCATCATTATGGGCGTGTTTGTGTTTGCGGTTGCGACGTTCCTCTACTATATGTTCCTGCTCAGGGCCTTGACCCCGGCGGCCATCGACGGAGAGCCGACCGAGGAGGAGCCGCAGCAGGAAGAGGGCCAATATACGCAGGGCGGCATGCTCGGCAGCATACTTAAGAGTTTCGGCATCGGCGGCGCGGGCGGACAGGATTCCCCCTTTGGCGCGGGCCTGAAGCCGAAGAGCCAGGGCGTGGTACGAAGCGGGAGCTTCAAAGAGATTCTCCACATAGCCTCGAAGCAGGTCATCGCAATCGGCGTCATCTTCTTCCTGATGATTGCCGTGAACTATTGGCTGAAGCAATACGACCTGCTCTATTCCGCAACGGGGGCCGTCTTTGGCGCCGGATTTACGGACATCAATATTACGCTGTGGGTCTATAGGGTCATCATCGCGCTCGCCTTTGTCGCGGCGGTATTCTTCGCCATCGGCGTACAGAAGAAAAAGGTCCGGACCATGCTGACCGTGCCCGTCATAATGATAGTCGTTTCCCTCGCGGGAACGGGCGTCAGCATGCTCGTGCAGAATTTCGTCGTAGAACCGGACGAACTGAACAAGGAAGCGTCGTATCTGCAGCATAATATCGAATATACGCAGAACGCCTACGGTTTGCAGGACGTGGTGGTGAAACCCTTCCCGGCGGACAACGATTTGACGAGCGAGCAGATCCAGGCGAATATGGATACGATAAGAAACATCCGTATCAACGACTACGACCCCGCTAAGACCTTCTACAATTCCACGCAGACGATACGGCAGTATTACACGTTCAACGATGTGGATGTGGATAGGTATATGGTGAACGGCGAGTATACGCAGACCTTCCTGTCCGCCCGCGAAATCGACGAAAAGAAGATACCGCAGACGTGGGTAAACCAACATCTCATATATACGCACGGCTATGGCGTCACGCTGTCGCGCGTCGATAAGGTCACGGCGAGCGGCCAACCGGATATTATGATAAAGGACATCCCGCCCGTATCGCAGGTTGAGGAGATAGAAATAACGCAGCCGCAGATATACTTTGGCGAGCTGCAGAACGAGTATATCCTTACCAACACGAAGGAAAACGAGTTCGATTACCCGGAGGGCAATGACAATAAATATAGCACGTATACGGGCGAGTACGGTATCAAGATGAACGCATTCAACCGCTTTATGTTCGCGATTCAGGAACGCAGCCTGAAGCTGCTTGTCTCATCAAACATCACAAGCGACTCGAAGCTCATCATCAATCGCAACGTAAAGCAGCGCGTGCAGACCATTATGCCGTACCTCGACTATTCGGATCCGTACCTCGTTACGGTGGACGGCAAGCTGTTCTGGATGATAGACGCCTATACGACGAGCACGGAATATCCGTATTCCGAGCCGTACAACGCGGCGGGCGGCAACGCCTCGAACTACATCCGCAACTCGGTCAAGGTGACGATAGACGCTTACACGGGCGAAACGAACTATTATCTCGTGGATGAGGCGGACCCTGTCGCGAAGACGATGCAGGCCATCTATCCGAGCCTGTTCAAGGATTTTGACTCGATGCCGGAAGGGCTGAAAGCGCACATCCGCTATCCGGGTACCATGCTGAATGTTCAGGCGAACATCTACAAGAAATACCACGTAGATAACTACAAGGTGTTCTATCAGGGCGAAGACCGTTGGGATATTGCGAACGAGAAGGTTGGCGCTTCCGAGAAGGAAGTCCCGATGACGCCGAATTATTATATAATGAAGCTTCCGGGCGAGAAAGACGTGGAATTCATCAATTCCATACCGTTTACGCCGATGAACAAGGTGAATATGATGGCCCTGTTCGTGGCGCGGAACGACGGCGAGCATTACGGCGAGCTGATAGCCTATCAGCTGCCGAAGAGCAAACTCGTCATGGGGCCGAGCCAAATCGACGCCCAGATAGCGCAGGATACGGACATCTCGCGTGACTTCTCATTCTGGGAGAACTCGGGCTCCACCTATCTGCGCGGCAATATGTTCGTCATTCCTATTGAGAATTCAATAATGTATGTCGAGCCGATTTATCTGAAAGCCAGCGAGGGCAGCCTGCCGGAAGTCAAGCGGATAGTCCTCTACTACGGCGACAGGATAGCCTATGAAGCCACGCTTGCGGAGGCTCTGAACTCCATGTTTGGCGCGGGTTCGGGCGACGCGCTCATTGCGGGCCAACCGACCGGTGACACGGGCGACGCGGATGCGAGTCCCGGCGATCAGAATCCGGATACCGGTAGCCCGGGAGATTCCCAGCAGATAAATACGGATCAGCTTATCAAGAATGCCGTAGACGCGTATAATGCGGCGCTCGAAGCGCAGAAAGCCGGTGACTGGGCCAAGTACGGAACGGAAATCGAAAAGCTGAAAGGGTACTTAGACCAGCTGAACGGCACTGAGACGGCTGCGGCTGCGGCGGCGACCGATGCGGCGAGTACGGAGAGCGCCTCGAATTAGAGCAAAGAATAACGGAGCAAAGAGCGATAGTCAAATAATATGCTTGACATTAGAAGAATCAGAGAAGACTATGAAACGGTGTACGCGGCGGTAACGTCGCGTACACACGGCGATTTCGGGCTCCCGGAAGTGCGGGACATCGATACCGGATACCGCAGTTTACTGACGGAAACCGAAGGATTGAAAGCGAAGCAGAACGCGGCGTCAAAAGAAATCCCGAAAATAAAGAAAGAGGGCGGGGACGCAAGCGGGTTGCTTGCGGAAATGAAGGCGCTCTCGGGCGAAATCGCGTCTAAAGAGGGCGCGCTTCGGGAGCTTGAAACGCGCCTGCGCGACGCTCTGCTGAATGTGCCGAACACGCCGCAGGCGGATGTGCCCGTCGGCGAGGACGAAAACGCAAACCGCGAGATACGCAGGGTCGGTTCGCCGCGCGCGTTCGACTTTGAATTTAAGGCGCATTGGGATATTGGCACGGATCTCGATATTCTCGATTTCGAACGCGCCGCGAAGATCGCCGGCGCGCGTTTCGTCGTGGACAAGGGGCTCGGCGCGCGGCTTGAGCGGTCCGTCGTAAACTTTATGCTGGACCTGCATACGGGAGAGCATGGCTTTACGGAGATATTGCCGCCATTTATGGTGAATCGCGATGCGATGACCGGTACGGGACAGCTCCCGAAATTCGAGGACGATATGTTCCATATCCCCGCGAAAGATTTTTTCCTGATTCCGACGGCGGAAGTGCCGGTCACGAATCTGTTTGCAAATGAAATACTTGACGAAGCGATGCTGCCCGTATACTACACGGCCTATACGCCCTGCTTCCGCAAGGAGGCCGGTTCCGCGGGCCGCGACACGCGCGGCCTGATTCGCGTCCATCAGTTCAACAAGGTGGAGCTCGTGAAATTCACGAAGCCCGAAACATCGAACGAAGAACTTGAATCGCTGACGGCGGCGGCCGAGGAAGTATTGAAGCGTTTGGAGCTGCCGTACCGCGTGGTAGAGCTCTCAACGGGCGACCTCGGGTTTTCTTCGTCAAAGACCTATGACATCGAAGTATGGATGCCGAGCTACGGGCGCTATGTCGAAATCAGCTCGTGCAGTAATTTCCTTGATTTCCAGGCGCGTCGCGCGGGAATCAAATTCAGGCGCGCCGGGGGCGGCAAGCCTGAGTTCGTGCATACGCTGAACGGCTCCGGCCTTGCGGTCGGCCGCACAGTGGCAGCCCTGCTCGAAAACTATCAGAACGCCGACGGGACGGTCACGGTGCCGGAAGCGTTGCGGTCATATGTTGGAGCAGAGTTTATAAGGTAGGCTGCAGCTCCGCGAGCACCTCGTCCATTTTCTCGATAAAGAAATCCATTTGCGCTTCGGTGCCCGTACTGACGCGCATCCACGTATCCCAGCCCCAGAAGAATCCGGGCCTGATGATAACGCCTTTGCGTTGCAGGGCTTCGAATATGACGCGCGAATCCTCGCGGCAATCCACCCAACTGAAATTTGCGTAAGAGGGGAAGTAGTCCCAGCCCTGTGATTCGAAATAGGATTCGAGGCGGCGCAATGCCGCATCGTTCTTTTCTTTGATTGATTCGAGATAGTCCGTATCGCCGAGCGCGGCCTTTGCCCCGGCTTGGGCAAGCCGGTTTACGGCAAACGCCAATTTCACCATGTTGACATGGGAAGCTATATCCGGCGACGTCATGATATAGCCGACGCGGACACCCGCGAGGCCGAAGTTCTTTGAGAAAGAGCGCAGTATCACGAGGTTGTCGTGACTGTTGAGCAGGGA
>JAITEX010000064.1 GCA_031281765.1 Eubacteriales Family XIII. Incertae Sedis bacterium
GGGCCGAATCCTCCGGCAAGTGGCGGCGACAGTAGTACGGACATCGGGAATCAGCCCGTCCCCTTGGGCGCCTCGGACGCACGGAGTTCCGCAAGCTTAGCAAGTTTATTGCTCTCGGCGTTCGCTCTGGTAAATACGATGACGCTTTTAGCCGGGGCATTGATGCGCCGCAAGCGCGAGTCTATAGCGGGCAAGCGCAAAGGGAACGGGGCGCTGAAGGCGCTCGCCATTATTGCGGGCATAGCGACGCCCATCATATGGGTCATGTTTGACTGGCCGTTTGCGAACCTGACGTTCGTAAACGAAAGCTCGTTATACGTGGCGGTAGCGTTTGTAGCCACCATAGGGCTGACGCTCGCGTACAATCTCTCGAAGACCGGGCGCGCAGGCAAGGTCGCGGAACAGGCATAACTGCGGAAACCTCTTACATTATTCCCGAATCCGGCTCCGAGCGGGTCGGATTTCGGGTATTACGATAACGGGAAGAACATTATGAAAAACACGAAACTGACCAATGATGAGTTGGAACATCTTGCCCGTGAAGCGATAAACGGGAGGGGCAGGGCGTTCGAGATGATATATGAGGCGAAGCGCCGTGAGCTTTATCTGACGGCGCTGAGGCTGCTCGAATCGCCCGAGGATGCGGAGGACGCGGTCCAGGAAACGCTGATGAACGTGTTCCAACGCATACACAGGCTCAGATACCCGCGCGCGCTGAACTCATGGCTCTACAAAATCCTGTATCAGAAGTGTACGGATATTATACGAAAGAGACAGCTGCGTCGTAAGGTCGACACCGCGTTGACCGATGATGACGTTGCCGATTGGTTCCCTGACGACGATGGCGATTATATACCCGAGAAGCGCGCGGAGAAGGATGAGATGGGCGAGGTGCTGCGTTCCGCCATACTCTCGCTGCCGGAAAAGTCGAGAGAAGCGTTCATATTATACTATCTGAATGATATGAAGTATAGCGAGATAGCGGAAGCCACGGGCACGAGTGTAAAGACGGTATCGACGAATCTGATGCGCGCAAGGCGAAAGCTGCGGTCGCATCTTGAGGTTGCGGGAGCGGGTTTCAAGAGCGCGTTCGCGGCCAAGCTCGCGATGGGCGCGCAAGGCGTCGCGGTAAAAGTGGGAATCGGCGCGGTGGGCGCGCTTTGCGCGGCGGGCGTCACCTGGTACGCGCTTGCGGAGGAACCGTTGCCGGAACCCGAACCGGCGAACTTTTTCATTGCGCTTTCGAGCAACGATTGTGAGTGTGGGCATATAAACCCGAAGGACATCGGGCTGCGGGGAATCAGGTCCGGCGATGTGGTCTCCACATGGGAAGTCGCGGACGCATCGGGCAACGTGGTATTCAGCGGCAGCCTCGCGGATACTACGGCCTATATAACGGGTCTTGAAACGAGCGGGCCGAACGGAGCGTATGTGCTGCGTTGCGCGGTTACGGACAAGCACGGCTACGAATACGGCGTATCACGCGAGATAGCCATCGGCGCTTACAAAGGGGATGTGAGATAGCCGCTCGCAGGCCACATTATTCCCAATCCTCACCGCTGAGCCGGCGCTGCAGGTCTTTCAGGCGCGCCTGCCGCTTTTTGTAGTCGGGCAGGACGCCCGCGACTATCGCCCAAAACCGCGGCGAGTGGTTTAGCTCCCGGATGTGCGCCAGTTCGTGGACGACGACGTAGTCTATGACCTCATCGTCGGCAAGCGCGAGGCGCCACGAGAAATTGAGCGATTTTTTCGCCGAACAGCTGCCCCACCGGGTTTTCGCCCCGCTTATCCTGAGAACCGTCGGCGCGACGCCCATCAGTTCGGAATAATGCGCGACGCGCTCCGTAAAGTATCGTTTTGACAGCAGTCTATAGATGCGGACGACCGCCTGCTTGATTTGTTCCGGCGTGAAGCCGGGCGGCAGGTAGAAATGTTCGCTGTCAAATCCGGCGCGCCTGTCGTTCTTCGCCACAAGAGGATGTTCTCCGCCGCGAAACGTGACGGTATCGCCGTAGTTCAGCGAAAACGCCGCGCGCCGCTCGGCATGGGCCTGTGACTGTGCGAGACGTTCGGTGATCCACCGGTTTTTTGACGCAACGAATTTATCTATCTCGCGCTTCGGCATATTCAGAGGGGCGCGGACCTCCACGCCGCCGTTCCTGATATAGATGACGGCTGTGCGCCGCCGCGAGCGTACAAGGGTATAGCTATTCATATGGTATCATTATAATATGAAAGAAAGAAGGATGACAAAACATATACTCGGCTTGCTTATCGTGGTGTTTGCCATCGTCTTTTGCGTGTCGGCCACTGTGCTTATCGACCATTACCTGACGGGGAAAAAGGCGGAGGACGCGTACGTGGAGATGCGACGTGACGTCATTCCCGAAAACGTGACGGAAAGAGAGTATGACACGATGCAGCAGGCTTTGCAGAAATTACGCAGTCAGAATAACGACTTCATCGGTTGGCTGAACGTGTTCGATACGGGCATCGACTACCCCGTCGTGCAGACGCCGAGGGATCAGGAATATTATCTGCGCCGCGATTTCAACGGGGAGTACAGCATTGCGGGCGCCCTCTTTGCTTCGGGGGCCGCCGATATTGAGAAACCGAGCGATGTGATTATCATCTACGGCCACAATATGAAGAACGGGACGATGTTCGGGCCGCTCGCGGACTACGGGAAGCAGTCTTTCTACGAAAACCATCGCTATCTGCGCTTCGATACGCTGGACGAGCGGCGTGTGTACGAGATAACAAATGTGTTCAGGGTTTCCTACGATGATTACACGAATGAGAAAACCGGGCTTGCATACCAGAACTACGCCGACTTCGCGGACGAAGCCGATTACGAGAAATTTATGCGGAAGG
>JAITEX010000008.1 GCA_031281765.1 Eubacteriales Family XIII. Incertae Sedis bacterium
ATCTGCGGTTCGGTCATGCCGTAATCGCGCAGCGGCTTCTTCTCGATAAGCTTCCCGAGAAATTCATCGAGGTAATCATAGGCGCTCGCGTCCTCCGGGCAACCGAGGGTCTTTGCAATGATTTTCGTCAGCTTCTGGATCTTGCCGTTCGGGTCCTTCGCGACATAGGTCTTCATGACCTGGGTAAAGAACTGATAGTTCGCCTCGCCGTGCGGCACATGGAAGGCTCCGCCTATCGAATAGGAGAGCGCGTGGACGGCCGCGCAGCCCGCGTTGCCGAACGCGATGCCTGCGTAGTTCGACGCAAGCACGAAGTCCTTCATATGGTTCAGGCGTTCGTCCTCGCCCTTTTCCGCCATCGCCTTGTAGCCCTTCAGAATCATCTTGATGGCCTGGCGCGAATACATCTCCGTAAACGGCGACGCCTTCGGCGAAAGGAAGCTTTCGACCGCGTGGATAAGCGCGTCAACGGAGGACGTCGCAAACACCTTGTACGGCAGGCCCTTCATCGTCTCGGGAATCAGCACCGCGAGGTCCGCATAGGTTTCTTCGACCGCGATGCCCTTCTTGACGTGCAGGTTTTTCAGTTCCGCAATAGCCACGTTTGTGACCTCCGAACCCGTGCCGCAGGTCGTTGGGATGACCACGAGCTCCTTGATTTTTTTCGGCGGGACCTTGCCCGTAAACAGGTCCTCGGAATTTTCGGGTACATCGAGCGCGAGAATCTTGCATATATCGACTATCGTACCGCCGCCGAGCGCGATAATACGGTCGTAGTCATACTGTTTCGAAGCCGCTACGAGCCCGTCAATCATCTCGTCGGACGGCTCGCCCGCGCCGAACTTCTCCTGATAGATAATGTTCGTCTTTATGCCGAGCGGCGCCACATAGGGCGTGTATATCCACTCGTTCGTGACGAGCAGGTCACGCCCGCCGATTTTGAACTCCTCGTGGAATTCGGCAATCGTATCATAATAATAAATCTTTGGGACTACTCTGAGAGCTAACATACTAATAAACCTCCTTGAAACGTTTTTCAAATTCTTCCTTTAACCCATCCCTGACATCCGGATGCGCTATGGCAATCAGATTGCGCGCGCGCTGACGCAGGGACTTACCCTTGATTTCGGCAATGCCGTATTCGGTAACGATATAGTCCGTATCACAGCGTGAAGTCGTGACCGGAGCGCCCTCGTCGAGGAAGGGCACTATCTTCGAAATGACCGTGCCGTCTTTCTTGACTGTCACGGACGGCATGGCGATAATGGACTTGCCGTCGTCAGACATCGAAGCGCCGCGCACGAAGTCCACCTGCCCGCCGACGCCCGAGAATTGGTTGAACCCGATGGCTTCCGCGTTTACCTGCGCCATCAAATCGACCTGCATCGCGCTGTTGATGCTGACCATCTTGTACTGCCGCGCGACGATCATCGGATGGTTGACATAGTCAACGGGGCGAACTTCGACAACGGGATTGTCATGCGCGAAGTCATAGAGCGCGCGCGTACCCATAAGGAAGGTCACCGTCATCTTGCCCTTGTTCTCCGACTTCATGCTATTGTTGATAACGCCCGCGTTGAACAGCTCGAGCGTACCGTCGGCTATCATCTCGGAATGGATGCCGAGGTCCTTCTTGTCCTTCAGGAACAGCATAACGGCATCCGGGATGCCGCCGATGCCGAGCTGCAGCGTGGAACCGTCTTCGACAAGCGCGGCGCAGTGTTCGCCGATGGCTTTTTCCGTATCGGAAATCTCACCGCGCGGAAGTTCGTACAGCGGCTCCTCATATTCGACGAACGCGTCGAACTCGGAGACGTGGACGAGGCCCTCGCCCCACGTGCGCGGCATATTCGGGTTCACCTGGGCGGCCACGTACTTCGCCGTACGGATGGCCTGGCGCGTATAGTCGACGGACGTGCCGAGGCTCACATACCCATTGTGGTCGGGCGGGCTGCACTGCACGAGGGCGACGTCGCAACCGACGCGGCCTTTGCGAATCAGGATCGGCACTTCGTGGAAGAACACGGGCGCAAAATCGCCGCGACCCTCGCTAAGCGCCACGCGCGCGTTCGCCGCCGAGAACCACGGCTCTATGCGGAAATGCTTTTCGTAACCGGGCGTCGCAAAATCCAACGGCCCGAGACGTACCATATGATGAATAGTGATATTCTCATACTGCGCGCGGTTCTCCACCATCGCGCGCGTCAGCGCCGGCGGTTCGCCCACACAATGCGCCAGGACGACATGGCTGCCGTTCTCTATGCGCCTCACGGCTTCGTCAGCCGTCACCTTTCGGTCATTATAAATTTGTTTCCAGTCCATGTAATGACTCCTTCTCTTACCTTCGATATATTTTCATTGCGCTTCTTCGTCGCGGTACTGCGTAATCAAACGCACGACCGAGGGGATATTTCCCGTTTCGCCGACGCTGATTTTCTTGTCGAACGTGTACTCATCGGTTGACGCGCATTGATTGTTACAGCCGCAGATGACGAGCATGACATCGTACACGCCGCCGTCCTTCGCAAAGCCGAACAGCGCCTTGCCCGTCTCGCTGTGGTCTTTCGCGAAATCATCCGAGTCCTTCGCAAAGTGGTCAAGTATTTTGTCGAGCTCTCCCGACCGGTCGTAACGCGGATTGCATCCGCCGCAGAATTTCACTCCTACCCGCATATATCTCCTACTCTTTGTGTTTCGATAGTGGCAAACCGTATAAAAACCGTGGCGTCATGCCGGATACACCCGGCATGACGCCTTACGGCAATGTGTCAGTCGACGATGCCCGCGATAACCTTCGCGAGTTCTTTCTTCGCGGCGATGTTGCCCTGACGCGCTATCATAATGCGCTGCGCCTGCGGTGAGCCGGCGCCGTGCATGGATTCCGTGCGGTAGCCGACGGCCGACGCGCCGAGACAGATATTCTCGAGGAAGCGCAGTATCCTCATGCGGTTTTCCGTCGAGACACCCGCGACGCCCTTGAAGAACTTCGTCGTCCATTCGCCGAGCGACATATCCGATTTCGTCGGAACCTTCAGCTCGGAGCGGAAGTCCGCCTGCGACGGCATGGTGACCATCAGGCCGCCCGCAATATCCTCCGCAAGCCGCACGATTTCATAGGGGAAGCGCGTGACGTTCTGCTTGCAGACGTTCGCGAGCAGCAGGTCGATTTGATAGTTGCCGGCTTCCGTCGGATAGCCCTCCGCCGAGCACGCGATACCGCAGCAGTACAGCGTTTCGTTCAGATGCGTCATCTCGATAAGCTTGTCCTTGATATGCGAGGCTTTCTGCGCGCCGTTGTAGTCGGCCGCGAGCGCAGCCGCGCCGATGACCACATCGCCGACGCCGACCTTACAGCCGCCGTAGGACTGGCGGTGATAACCCGCGAACCGCTCGACGAGCATACCCGCAAAATCATATTCCTCGCACATAAAGACGCGATCGTTCGGCACAAAGACATCGTCAAAGACGACTAAGGCTTCCTGGCCGCCGAATTTCTTGTTGCCGAGGTCGACGTCCGCGTCCTTTTCGAGCTTGCGCGTATCGCAGGACTGGCGACCATAGACCATGAACAGACCTTCCGCGTCGGACGGGACCGCAAACGCCACGGCGTACTGCTTATCGTCCTCGCTGACGGCCTGCGTCGGCATGATAAGATGTTCGTGAGAGTTGATTGAGCCCGTCTGGTGCGCCTTCGCGCCGCGCACGACGATGCCGTCCTCGCGCTTCTCGACGATATGGACAAAGAGGTCGGGGTCGGCCTGCGCGCCCTGAGCAAGGCCGCGGTCGCCCTTCGGGTCGGTCATCGCGCCGTCAACCACCAGGTCGTTATCCTGCACGTAGGTGAGATATTTCTTGAAGTTTTCGTGATAATTCGTCCCGTGCGCCTTATCGCATTCATACGTCGTAGAAAATACGGAGTTGAAAGCATCCATACCGACGCAGCGCTGGAAACAGGATGCCGTCTTCTGGCCAAGCAGACGCTGCATTTTGACCTTCTTGCGCAGGTCGTCCGTGCTCTGGTGAAGATGGCTGAAACGGTTGATTTTATTCCCGGTCAGGTTTGAAGTCGCGGTCATCAGATCCGCGTGCTCCGCGTCATGCGCGAGATCATACGTGATCGCTACGCAGTTGATAGACGGACGGATGATCGGGTGATCCACCCAATTCTCGATCTTCTGTCCGAACATGTACACTTGAGTATTCAGCTTTCTCAGGCTTTCGATATACTCAGCTCCCGTCATAAGTGCCATAATTTACCTCCATGGTTCTCCGACATTGATAACATTACCCACGTTTATCGCGTCCGCCGATTTCACCGGACAATATCTTCCGTGCCACATCGATCAGGTCGTCCGATACGGAAGTGTCGAGCTTTACGTCCACGACTTCCGGCAGCGCGCCCATGATTTCCGCGCGCACCACATCCTCGACCGTATACTGGGCTGAGGGGCAGGCGCCGCAGGCGCCGGTCATTCTGATATACGCGATTCCGTCCCTAAATGACGACAGTTCGGCCGCACCGAAATGATCCGCAAGAACCGGATTGACTTTTTCTCTAAGTACGGCTTTGATTCTGTCTTCCATAGGAAAAGTATATATCTTCACAGGGGCGAATACAATGGATAAAATGCCCGCGGGCAATAGTCGCAATATTTATATATTTTAGTTTTTGGAAGGGGACTTACTTGTCCCAGACGTTGGTCCCGATGGTGATGGCGCGGGAGACGGCGTAAACGCCATCCTTTTCGGTCGTGACCACGCAGCGCAGGGTGTAATGGCCGTTTCTATGCGCGTCTTCGAGGCTGCGCACATAGGCCGTAACGGAATCGAGGTCGCCTTCGTGAAGGGCCGTGCCGTCCGAGGCGAGCAGTTCCCATTCGCCGAGGGTATCGCCGGACCTGACGCCTTTCATCTCGAT